>CAZZZX010000253.1:0-5012 GCA_964658585.1 uncultured Novosphingobium sp. | reverse complement strand
CCGCTTCGGATGTTTACAGTCTGGGAATTATGCTCTTCCAGATGATCGCGGGTGATGTGCCGTTTAAAGGCTCTTCGATCCCGGCGATCATGCAGAAACATTTGAACGCCCAGCCGCCGAGTTTTGCCGAAGTCGGCGTGCAGGTCGCGCCGCAGGTCGAACTGGCGGTACGTCATACGCTTGAAAAAGATCGTCATAAACGCACCCAAAACACCGAAGCCTTGGTCGAGGAATTGAGAAGCGCCTTCGAGGTCAGGCTGACGAACGACCTGCGGCGCATCGACTACGCGGCGCTGTTTGACGCCAGTCACAAGTTCATGTTCGGCAACATCGAAACGCTGTTGCCGATCCCGCTGGATGGGACGTCTCATTTCATCGCTGCCGCCCATGTGCCCGGCAGCACCGATCGGCTGGAACCCGCGATTTTCGTGGCGCGGGAGCGTGCCGATGGTACGATCATGCTGCTGGGCCGCAGCCTGCTCGAGACCCTGGCTTTCCGCCACATCGTGCAGAGCGCGCTGGTGGCGGGGCTGGCCCCGATGCTGTTGCTCGCGCTCGCGATCGGCGCCTATCTCAACGTCCAGTTTCCCGGCCTCGATGCGCGGACGGCGGCGGTCGGCGCCTATGGGCTGTTCGTGATCCTCAACATCGTCGGCGTGCGGATCGCCGCGACGATCGAGCTGGCGGTGACGCTGCTCGCGGTGGCGGAACTGCTCGTGTTCATGGGGATCATGGCGCCGGCGTTCGCATGGAGCCGGTTCGCGGCCGGCGGCTGGGCGGGCTCGGCGACGTTCGGGATCGGCACGATCGGCGGCATCGTCGCGGCGATCCCGTTCGCGATCTGGTTCTTCCTCGCGATCGAGGGCGTGGCGATGGCGGCGGAGGAGGCGCGCGAGCCGCGGCGGACGATCCCGATCGCCTATGTCGCGGGCATCCTCACGCTGACCGCGCTCGCCTTCGGCGTGATGATCCTCGCCGGCGGGGCGGGCGACTGGCGCGCGCTCGCGACCGTCAACGATCCGCTGCCGCAGGCGATGAAGACGGTGGTCGGCACGTCGAGCGGCTGGCTGCACATGCTGGTCTGGCTCGGCCTGTTCGGGCTGGTCGCCTCGTTCCACGGTATCATCATGGGCTATGCGCGGCAGATCTTCGCGCTGGCCCGTGCCGGTTATCTGCCGGCGCCGCTCGCGGGGCTGCATCCGCGCTTCCGGACGCCGCACGTCGCCACCATCGCGGGCGGCGTCGTCGGCGTCGCGGCGATCTACAGCGACCGGCTGATCTCGATCGCCGGACAGTCGCTCACCGCGAGCATCGTCGTGCTCTCGGCGTTCGGCGCGCTGCTGATGTACGTGGTCAGCATGGCGAGCCTGTTCCGCCTGCGCCGGCGCGAGCCGATGCTCGAGCGCCCCTACCGCACGCCGCTCTATCCCGTGGCGCCCGCGCTGGCGCTGGGTCTGGCCGGATCGTCGCTGATCGCGATGGCGTGGTTCAATCCGGTCATCTTCGCGATCTTCGCGGGCATCATGCTGATCTGCGTCGGCGCGCAGGGCCTGATGCGGTCGCGCGCCGCGCAGTGGGCGACCGGCTAACCGATCGCGGCGCGACCGATCGCGGGATCGTCGGTGAAGAAGCCGTCGATCCCGGCGCGGAGATAGGCGCGGATCTCGGCGGTCGATCCCGCCACATTGCGCGCCCTGGGGTCGCCGCCCGCGGCGAAATCCGCGGCGAGGAAATAATTCTCGGGGCGGAACGTCCACGGCATCACCAGCAGCCCGGCGCGGTGCGCATCGGCGACCACCGGGCTCGGCGCGGCGAGCCGCTTGTCGGGCGCGAGCGGGATGATGGTGCGCGTATCCGGCGCCAGGATATCGGCATAGCGCGCGACATCGGCCAGCCCCGCGGGCGCGATCATCGCCTGGTAGGTCAGCGTGCCCCCCGCCTTGACCACGTCCGCCGGGCGATCGCCGGTATTGGTGCAGAGCTGCATCAACTGCACGTTCGCGGGACGACCGAGCTTCGCACGCAGATATTTGAGGTTGGCGACCTCGAACGACTGGATCACCAGCGGTGCGGTGCGGGTATAGTGATGCGCCGCGAGACTGGCGAGGAAGCGATCCTCGAGCGGCAGGCCCAGCCCCGCGAAATAGGTCGAATGCTTGAGTTCGGGGACCAGCCCGATCGACCGGCCGCGCGCCAGGCTCTCGGCGGCGGCGAAATCGATCATCTCGGCCCAGGTCGGCACGTCGAACCAGCCGTCCATCGCGGCGTTGGCGGGGCGGAGCTGGGGCAGCCGCTCCCGGGCGCGCAGCGTCTTGAGCTCGGCGAGCGTGAAATCCTCGGTGAACCAGCCGGTCTGCGTCTCGCCGTCGACGATCTTCTGCGTGCGCCGGCCCGCGAATTCGGGATGCGCGGCGATGTCCGTCGTCTCCGCGATGTTGTTCTCGTGGCGGATGACCAGCACGCCGTCCCTGGTCACCACCAGATCGGGCTCGATGAAGTCGGCGCCGTCGGCCACCGCCTTGGCGTAGGAGGCGATCGTGTGCTCGGGTCGCAGCGCCGAGGCGCCGCGATGCCCGAACACCTGCGGCCGCCTCGCCGGCACCGCGGCGACGCCGACGGATGCCGCCGCCGCCGCGACACCGCCCGCCAGCATCATCTCGCGCCGGTTCATCAGAAATTGAAGCCGATGGTGCCGAAGACCTGACGCGGCGGCAGCGGGAAGAAATTATAGGTGTTCGCCGCGGCACCGACGACGACGGTCGATTCCGCCTTCTTGTCGGTCAGGTTGGTGACGTTGAGGCTGAGCCGCACGGTCTTGCCCGCGAACCGGCCGTCGAGCGGGATCGTCGCGCCGACATTGGCGGCGAGCGTCATATAGGGTTTGACCGAGAGATCGTTGGTGAACGTCGCATAGCGGCGACCGAGATAGTCACCGATCAGCTGGGCGTCAAAGATCCCGTAATTGCCCGAAACCACGAACTTGTTCAGCCAGTCGGGCGAATCGGGCACCTTCTTGCCCTTGGTCAGTACGAGCGCGGTGCCGTTGAGATAATTGTTCTCGAACCGCGAATTATTGTAGCTGACCGCATCGTAGATCGAGAAATGCGGACCGAAATGCAGCGTTCCCGCCAGGTCGACGCCGTCGGTCTTCACCTTGCCGACATTCTGGATGATCGTCGCGCCCGAGACGATCGCGGTGATCGTCGTGGTCGGGCTGATCGCGAGCAGCCGGTTCTTGAAATCGACGTGATAATAGCTGACCTGCCCGTCGAACCCGGTGATCGGCCCGAGATCGAGGCTGCGATGCGTGCGCAGGCCGCCTTCGTAGGTCCAGCTCGTCTCGGGCTGGGTATTGGCCTTGAAGAAATCGAACAGCGTCTGGCTGCCCAGCGCGAACGGCGAGAGACCGGCGGTCGCGCTGGTCTGGAACTGGCGGATGTTGCGCTGCGCGTTGGCGAAGAGCTGCTCGTGGGTCGTCGGCTCCCAGGTCGCGCCGATCTGCGGGAGGAACGGCTTGGAGGTGTCGATCTTGCCCACCGGCAGCTCGCGCGATCCGGTGAACGACCCCGGGATCGGCTGGACAGGCACGCTCTGGCGGGCATCCTGGAAGGTGCTCTTGAAGCCGGCGAGCAGCGTCAGGTTGGGGCGCAGGTGCCAGGCGTCCTGGATATGCGTCTGATACTCGTCGACGCGCACCTCGCTGCCATATTGGGTGATGAGCGGCGTCTCGTAATCGTGCGGCCGCGTATAGGGCGTGGACGGATTGTTCGCATCCACCGCATACCAGCGGCGATAGCCCGAATGGCTGATATGCTCGTACCAGCCGCCAAGCTCGATATCGTGATTGCCGAGCCCGATCTTGAGCGTCGAGATCACGCCCTCGCGATCGATGCGGTATTCGGTGGTGCGCGCGGCGAGCCCCGCACCACCGAAGATCGTCGACAGCCGCGCGAGATTGGCGGCGGACGTCGGGCTGCTGCCCGCGGCGCCGGGATAGTAGAAGGAGAAGAGCTGTGGCAGGCCCGCGGCGGTGATCGGCCCCGCGACGACGCCGACCGCATCGTCGTGATGATAATAGCCCTGGTTCGACCAGGTGATGCGATCGGCGACGTGCCAGTCGTATTTCAGATAGCCGAGATAGTCGGTACGCTGCGCGTCGCTGTAATAGTTGCGATAGTTCGAGCCCGGCGCGGCGTTGACCGCGGCATAGGTGGGCGACTGGTAATAGGCGACCGCGTCCGCGAAGTCCGGATAGAAGAACGGCCGTGTATAGGGTGCGGTGCCGCGGTTGTCGGCCGCGGCGCTCGTCGCGGTCGCGGGCCGCACGACGATCGAGGTCGCATCCTCGTTGGGCTCGGTCTTGTCCGAATAGGCGAAATAAGCGGTCAGCTTGCCGGTCGCATCGTCGTGGACGAACTTGGCGTTGGCCTGGTAGCCCTTCTGATGGCCGTCGAAATCCCAGGCGCGCGCATCCTGCCGCACGCCCGAGACATAGAGGCTGTTCCCGTTGCCGAAGCTGCCGCTGTCGATCCGCGCATAGGTGCGGAATGCGTCGTAGCTGCCGAAGGTCTGGTTCAGCGTCGCGCCGAACACCGGCTTGGGATCGCTCGAGAAGGTATCGATCGTGCCGCCGAGATTGCTGGTCGATGCGGTGCCGAGATCGCCCGCACCGCTTGCCAGCGTCACCTGCCCGACATTCTCGGAGATGATCGCGCGCTGCGGCGAGAGGCCGTTGAAATTGCCGTATTGCTGATCGCCGAGCGGCACGCCGTCGAGCGTGTAGCCAAGCTGCTGCGCGTTGAAGCCGTGGATGAAGAGCGAGATGTTCTGCTCGTTGTTGCCCCATGGATCGGCGGTCAGGTAAGTCACGCCGGGCAGCGTCTGGATCGCCTTCAACGGGCTGATACCGGGCAGGATCTTCTGGATCTCGACACCCTTGAGGCTCTCGACCGAGCGGGTCTGACGGCCGGTCACCACGATCGCGCCGGTGGTGTCCGCGGCGGCGGCGGCCG
>CAZZZX010000252.1:0-5016 GCA_964658585.1 uncultured Novosphingobium sp. | reverse complement strand
CCCACCGATCCGACGCGCGGCGTCCTCGCTCAGATAGGTGGTCGCCCCGGTATCGAGCAGCACCGAGATCGCCTCGCCCGCGACGGTGACGGTGATACGCGGGAAATGCGCGCCCGCCCTGAACGTCACCGGGATGACGTGCGCCGCCTTGGGCGGCTGCCAGTCCGCGGCCTCCAGCGCGAGCCGCCCGGCAGGATAGTCCCAGGTCCAGATATGGCCCGCCCACCAGTTCTGGCCGAGATTGCCGTCGGTATCGCTGGCCCAGTCCTTCGTCGGCCCGCGGTCCTGCGCGACGAAGATCGGCGTGGGCGGCGGCGGCACCACACTAGGTGCGAGCGGCAGCGGCGCGAGCGGCATCTGCGTGCCGGGCGGCAGGTCGTCATGAATCATCGCCGGGGGCAGCGGCGCGGTCGCGATGCCGAGCCGCGCCGCGGCATCGGGATGGAGGATCGTCCCGCCGCCGCCGCTGTCGCTCCACATATGCAGGACGCGGCCGCCGGTGAGGGGCACGTCGACGATCACGCGATCGTCGACGAACCGCGCGGGCAGCGGCGTCGCCGCGGCGCTCGCCGCGAGCATGAGCAAAAGCGGTTTCACCGTCCCGTCTCCCTGTCGCCGAGCAACGCCACGATCGCCGCGACCTCCGCCGTCCAGGCCGGCGTGCCCGGCGCGATCAGTTCGACATGGCCTTGGTCGGGCACCACCACCGAGCGCACCGGATCGCCCGCCGCACGCGCCTTGGCGACCCAAGCGGCGGCGAAGCGCGGCGGCGCGATACGGTCCGCACCGCCATTGACCAGCACCTGCGGCACGCCGAGCGGCAGCATCCGGTCGGGCGAGGTATCCGCATAGGGATCCCGGTGCGCCGCCGTCGCCGGGCCGACCAGCCTGTCGACGGTGTCCGCGCCGCACGCCTCCGCGGCATCCGACTTGGCGAGCGCGAGATCGGGCAGGCCGCCCTGGCTCAGCACACCCGCGATCCGCAGCGGATGCGCGGTACGCAGCACGCTCGCCGCGGGCAGTTTCGCCCGCGCCGCCAGCCAGAGCGCGAGATGCCCGCCCGCCGAATGACCGACCGCGACGACATGACGCGGATCGAAGCCAAGCCCGGGCCCGTCGCGTGCCAGCAGGTCCGCCGCCGCCGCGACATCCCGGAAGGTGCCGGGATAGCCGCCGCCCGGCCGGTCGACACCGCGATACTCGATGTTCCACACCGCGATGCCGCGTCCGCGCAGATCGGCGGCGATGTAGTTCATCAGTCTGGCCTGCGCGACATCGGTCTGCCAGCAGCCGCCATGGATCATCAGCACGGTCGGCCAGGGCCTGGTAGCGGTCCTCGGCAGCCACAGATCGACATGCTGGAGCGGATCGCTACCGTAGGACAGCGTGCGATCGGCGACCGGCTCCGGGCGGCCGAGGAGGGCGGACCAGGTCATCGGCGGCGCCGCCGCTCCCGCGATCGTCGCCATCGCCAGCAGCGCCGCGCCGACCAGCCGCCTCACAGCAGCCTGATCTCGCGCAGCCGCTCGAACAGATAGTCGTGCGCGGTGATCGGTGCGGGATGATCGTCGGGATGCGCGGGGTCGATGCAGCCGGGCAGCGTCTCGATCCGATAGTCGGGCCGGAAATGCAGGAAGAACGGCATCGAGTAGCGCGCATGGCCGCGCCGCGCCGCGGCCGGATTGGCGACGCGGTGCGTGGTCGAGCGCAGCCGGCCGTTGGTCAGCCGCTGCAGCATGTCGCCGACATTGACCGCGAGTTCGCCCGGCCCCGGCGTCACCGAGAGCCAGCGCCCGTCCGACCCGAGGATCTCGAGCCCCGCCTCCTCGGCGCCGAGCAGCAGCGTGATCGTGTTGATGTCCTCGTGCGCACCGGCGCGGATCGAGGCGCCCTCGCCGGCGACCGGCGGATAATGCAGCAGCCGCAGCACCGAATTGCCGTCGTCGACGGTATCGACGAAGAAATCGGGCGCGAGGCCGAGATGGCGCGCGACGCCTTCGAGGATGCGCGCGCCGCACGCATCGAATGCCGCGTACAGCTCGAGCATCGTCTCGCGGAAGCCAGGGACATCGGGCCAGAGGTTCGGCGCCATCGCCGAAGCGAAGCGGTGCCCCTCGGGCAGTTCGCGCCCGACATGCCAGAACTCCTTGAGATCGACCGCGGCGGCGTCCTTGGCGGCCTCGGTGCCGAACGGCGTATAGCCGCGCGCGCCGCCGCTGCCGACGCGATGATAGCCGCGCTTGACCGGCTCGGGCAACGCGAACAGCGCGCGTGCCGCGGCCTCGGCCCGCGCGATCAGCGCGGCCGGGATGCCGTGATCGGATATGATCGCGAAGCCATGGCGCTCGAACGAATCCCCGAGCGCGTGCGCGAAGGTGTCGCGATCCCGCTCGAACGCGGCGAGCGACAGCGAAGCGATGTCGGCGGCGGGAACGGACGGGGCGGGCAGCGTCTGCGTATCGGTCATCGCGCCACGATAAGCGACCGGAGCGTCGTCGGGAAGCACCCGGACATCGCACCATATTCGCTTGCCGGGCACCTAGGCACAGGCATAATGTGACAGCCGATGAATCGATACGGACCCAGCCCGCCGGCCAATCGGCGACCCAGCTGATGCTGGGGCGCGGGCGCCGGGCTGCGGCCGAGCCGATTGACCCCGATCTGCTGCTGCGTGCCTATTCGGTCGGCGTCTTCCCGATGGCCGACAGCCGCGATGCGCCCGACATCTTCTGGGTCGAACCCAAGAAGCGCGGCATCCTGCCGCTCGACCAGTTCCACCTGTCGCGCTCGCTCGCCAAACGGCTGCGGTCCGACCGCTTCGAGGTCACCGCGGATCGCGCCTTCGCCGGGATCGTCGAGGCGTGCGCACAGGCCACCGGCGGTCGGCCCGAAACCTGGATCAACGGCCAGATCGAGGAGGCGTACGGCACGCTGCACCGCCGCGGTCATGCCCATTCGGTCGAGGTGTGGCGCCGGGGCGCGGTCGGACGCGAGCTGGTCGGCGGGCTGTACGGCGTCTCGCTGGGGCGCGCCTTCTTCGGCGAGAGCATGTTCAGCCGGATCGCGGACGCGTCCAAGGTGGCGATGGCGTTCCTCGTCGCGCGGTTGAAACGCGGCGGCTACACGCTGCTCGACTGCCAGTTCATCACCGATCACCTCGCCTCGCTCGGCGCGGTCGAGATCGGCCGCGCGGACTATCGCGCGCTGTTGGACGAGGCGCTGTCGGGCACGTCGGCGGCACCCCCGACGGTATCCCCCGCCCCCGGTACGCCGTCGGGCGCCGCGGACTTCTTCGCGCTCGACCGGATCGCCGGCGCGGCACCCCCGCGCGCGACCGCGGAGGCGAGCAGGGTGTCTGGGCCGATATCGGGCCGGGTCATCGCACAGCTCTTGGGCCAGACGTCGTAGATCGGATCCTCGACGACGTTGAGCGACGGGCTTTCCTTGAATAGCCAGCCCGAGAAGACCCGCCGCCACGCATCGTCGCGGCCATGCACGTCGAGCTGGACGAAGGCGCCGGTGAGCGGCTCGTTCTCCCAGTCGCCGGTCTTCTCGCAGGCGCGCAGCCGCACCACTACGTCACCGACGCGCACCGCCTGCCCGGGCTTGAGCGTCAGGTCGCGCGCCTCGCCGTTGCGCTTGTTGAGCAGGCCGAGCACCGCGACGCGATCGGCCATCGGCGTCTCCGGCCGGGTCTCCGGCGCGTCGGGATCGGACGACGGCGCCTTGGCCGCGGGCTTGGCGGTATCGTCGCTCGGCGCGGCGGCATTGGCGAGCGGCAGCGCCGGCTTCTCGTCGGCGGTGTTCTGGAGCGCCGCGACACCGGTCAGCGCGACGCCGCCGGCCACGCCGAGCGCGAGCGTCGCGCCGAGGATCCGGTTCACTGCGCCGGGGTCGCGGACGTGCCAGTCCCGCCCGTGGCAGCGGCGGCCGCCGTGCCGGTGCCGGTGCTGCTGCTACTGCTGCCGCCCGACTTGTTGATGAACTGGCCGATCAGGCTGTTGAGATCGAGCGAACCCTGCGTGTCGACGATGGTGTCGCCCGCCTTGAGCGGCGTCGCGTCGCCGCCCGGCAGCACGTTGAGGAAGTTGCCGCCCAGCAATCCCTCGGACGAGACCGCGAGGCTGCTGTCGGCGGGCACGCGCGTACCCGGGTTGAGCGCCAGTGCGACATTAGCCATGTAGGTCTTGGGGTCGAGCGACAGCCCGGTCACCGTGCCGACCTTGATTCCCGCGACGCGCACGTCGGTGCCTACCTTGATGCCGCTCGCGCTCTGGAACTGCGCGGTGATCGGGATGCCGCCATAGGCCGCGCCGCCGCCGGTGCGCTGCCACGCGAACACCACGAACCAGACCGCGAGTACGACGATCAGCAGGCCGATCAAGGCCTCGGCACCATGTTGACGGATCGCCTTGCTCATGCCGCGTCGGGGCTCCACGCTTCGTAGTCGCCGGTCGCCGCCGCCCGCCGCCCGCCCGCCTCGAGCGCACCGGCGGGCATATAGGCATGGTTGGTGCCGGTCAGGTTGGGGATCGGCTCGCGCTGCCAGGGGCGCGGTGCGGGCAGCGCCCTGTCGGGCGGCTGGTCGATCGTGCCGTGCAGCCAGACATGCCATTCCGGCGGCACACGGCTCGAATCGTTCGCACCCGGGTAGATCACCCAGCGCCGCGGCTTGCCGTGAACATCGGTGCCGCCCTCGTAATAGACGTTGCCGAACGCGTCGTCGCCGACCTTGCCGCCGTGGCGGCTGGTGAAGCGGCGGGTGCCGAGCGTCGCCCCGTTCCACCAGGTCGCGAAGCCGAACATGCGGGCGAGGATGCTCATGGCTTCGCGCTTAGCGCGCACCGGGAGCCGCGGCAAGTTCGGGAGTCCCGCGACGCGCGTCGTTTCGCGGGATCCGCGACGAACGCTCAGAGACTGTTCGAGAACGCACGGGAAAGCGCTTTCCAAGCGCGGTTCGAGCCTGCTCTCTCAAACCGTCTGTCAGCCGTCGACGAGGATCAGCACCGCGAGCGG
>CAZZZX010000251.1:0-5038 GCA_964658585.1 uncultured Novosphingobium sp. | reverse complement strand
GGCGAGCATCGCGGTGGCGAGCAGCGCGGCGTTGATCGCCCCCGCCTTGCCGATCGCCAGCGTGCCGACGGGGATGCCGGCGGGCATCTGGACGATCGACAACAGGCTGTCCATGCCGCTCAGCGCCTTGGATTCGACGGGCACGCCGAGCACCGGCAGCGGGGTGAGCGCGGCGACCATGCCGGGCAGATGTGCGGCGCCGCCGGCGCCTGCGATCACCACCCTGAGACCGCGCGCCTGCGCCGAGCCGGCATAATCGTAGAGCCGCCTGGGCGTACGGTGCGCCGAGACGACCTTGGCCTCATACGCCACGCCGAGCGCATCGAGCGTCTCGGCGGCGTGGCGCATCGTCTCCCAGTCGGAGCGGCTGCCCATGATGAGGCCGAGGAGCGGCTGGTCGGTCAAGCGGGGTTCCGGCGGCAAAGCGCGGGCTTAGCGAGGTGGAGGGGTGCTGAAAAGCCCCTCCCTTCCGGGGCGGGGAGGCTAGCGCTCGCTGAGATAATAACGGTCGGTCGCATTCAGCGCCTCGTCCAGTTCGTAGACGATCGGCTGGCCGGTCGGGATCTCCAGCCCGGTGATCTCGTCGTCCGAGATGCCCGACAGATGCTTGACCAGCGCGCGCAGCGAATTGCCGTGTGCGGAGATGACGACGCGCTGGCCGCTCTTCAGCGCCGGCGCGATCCGTGCCTCCCAATAGGGCAGCACGCGCGCGATCGTGTCCTTCAGGCTCTCTGTCGAGGGAATCGCGATGCCGGCATAGCGGCGGTCCCGCGAGAGATCGAATTCGCTGCCGGGGTCCAGCACCGGCGGCGGCGTGTCGAAGCTGCGCCGCCAGACATGGACCTGATCGGCGCCATGCTTCGCCGCGGTCTGCGCCTTGTCGAGACCGGTGAGGCCGCCATAATGCCGTTCGTTCAGACGCCAGTCCTTCTCGACCGGCAGCCAGAGCCGGCCCATCGCCTCCAGCGTCAGGTTGAGCGTCTTGATCGCGCGGGTCTGCACGCTGGTGAAGCACAGGTCGAAATCGAGCCCCTTCTGCGCGAGCAGCGTGCCCGCCGCCTTCGCCTCCGCGACACCCTTGTCGGAGAGATCGACGTCCCACCAGCCGGTGAAGCGGTTCTCGAGGTTCCAGGCGGACTGGCCGTGGCGGATAAGGACCAGGCGGGGCATGTGGTTCTCCTGCGGCGTTCGCGTCTCCCTAGCCAAGCCGTATGGCCGCGACTAGCAGGCGCATGACGAGGAGACGGGACATGGCGATCGAGCAGCGCATCGTGTCGTACGAGATCGGTGGCAAGGCGTTTGAAAGCCTGGCGGTGTGGGACGATGCGATCGCGGGGCCGCGGCCGGCGGTGCTGATCGCGCCGACCTTCATGGGGCGGACCGCGATCGAGGACCAGCGGGCCGCGCAGATCGCGGCGCTCGGCTATCTCGGCTTCGCGATCGACGTGTACGGCGTCGATGTCCGGCCCACCGACATGGAGCAGGCCGCAGCGGCGATGGCGGTGCTGAACGACGATCGCGCGCTGCTCGCGACGCGGATGGTCGCGACGCTGGCGCAGATGCGGCGGCTCGAGCCCGTCGATGCGGCGCGGACCGCCGCGATCGGCTACTGCTTCGGCGGCAAGTGCGTACTCGATCTCGCGCGGACCGGTGCGGACCTCGCCGGTGTCGCGACCTTCCACGGCATTTTCGACGCGCCGCCCGGGCCGGCGACGGGCCGCATCGCGGCGAAGGTGCTGGCGATGCACGGCTGGGACGATCCGCTCGCCAAGCCCGACGCCGTGCTCGCCTTCGCCGCCGAGATGACGGCGCGCGCGGCGAGCTGGGAGTTGGTCGCGTACGGCCATACCGAGCACGGCTTTACCGCGAAGCATCGCCCGCAGATGTACCGGCCCGAGGCCGACGCGCGTGGCTGGGCGCGGCTGGCGGACTTCCTGGCGGAGCTGTTCGCCTGAACCCTCCTCCGAGGAGAGCGGGCGTCAAAGTTCCCCGATCACGTCGTGCAGCGCCCCCAGACAGGCGTGCGCGAGCGCCTTCGAGCGCGCGGGCGACCACCCGAACTCGGCGTCGGGCAGATCGTCATTGTCCTTGAACGGCATCTCCAGCGTCATCGCCACGCAGCCGAAGCGCTCGGCGAGCTGGTTGGTCGACATCGCCAGATTGGCCTTGCCCACGGCCGAACTGCCATAGCCGTGCTGCTTCTGAAAGTCGGGCGTGCGCGCGACGAGCGCGTCCTGATAGCGGCGATAGAGGGACGACTGGCGCTCGCTCAGCGACGGTATGCCCTCGAACCCGGCGAGGAAGACGTGCGGGATCGCCTCGTCGCCATGCACGTCCATCGCGAAGTCGACACCGGTCGCGTCCATCGCGTCGCGCACGCACAGCACTTCGGGCGCGCGCGCGCGCGTCGGCTCGTGCCATTCGCGATTGAGGTTCACGCCCGCGGCGTTGGTGCGCAGATGGCCGCGCACGCTGCCGTCGGGATTCATGTTGGGGACGATGCGGAAGGTCGCCTTGCGCCGCAGCGACCGCGCGATCGGATCGGCGGGATCGGTCAGCATCTCGAGCGCGCCCTCGGCCCACCATTCGGCCATCGATTCGCCGGGATGCTGGCGCGCATAGAGCCAGACCTTGAGCGGTCCCTCGCCGAGCGTCAGGCACTCGATCGCGCGGCCATCGAGCGTCTCGCCCAGCGTCTCCGCCGCGACGCCCGGCCGCGTCCCGATGCGCGCGACCAGATCGAGATGCCGCTCGTGCGAATAGGGCGCGAAATAGGCGAACCAGACGCTGTCGGCGGCAGCGGTGTGGGTGAAGCGCAGCGTTCCATCGGCATAGCCGGTGTCGGCGACGCGGCGCCACGTCTCGCGATCCTCCGACCAGCACGCATGGAAACCCGGCCAGCCGCCCGGATAGGCCGAGCCGCCGGCATTGCCGATCTCGTACGTCACGCTCCGTCCACGCACGCCGGCGGCGCGGAAGTGGAACCACTGGTAGAAGTCGGATTGATGGTCGCGGACGATCTCGAGCACGATGCGGTCGTCATGGCTCGAGACCGGGCGGATATTGCCGCTGTCGAAGGCGGCGTCGATACGGATGGTCATTTGACCGTGATAGTGCGCCCCGATTCCCCAGGGAAGCCCGCGAACAGCGCATCGGCGAGCTTCGCGACCGCGGCGTCGGGCTGCGAGGCGGGATCCGAGCCCTTGGCCTCGGTCATCGCGCGGCCTTCCCAGATCACCGTGCCCTCCGAGCGGCGCTTGAGCTGCACCATCAGCCGGGTGCCGATGATGAAGCGCGGCTGGTTGCCGCCGATCGGCACGGTCGCGCCGACTCCGCCGCCGACGGACGTACCGCCGTGGCGATAGCCGCCACCGCCGCCGAACCCGCCGATTCCGAAGCTGAAGCCGGACTGGCGCGCCGCGAGATCCTCGCGCGTGCCGCGATCGACGGTGACGCTGGCGACGAGTTCGGACTGCCCGGCGCTCGGCGCGGGGGTGAAACCCAGTCGCGCCAGCCGGCTCGCGACGATCGAATTATAGCCCTGCGTCTCGAGGCTGTCGGGGCCCAGCCCGGCGGCGCCCGCCGGCGTCCCCGCTTCGACCGCGATCGTACCCGGCGCGATCGGCTGCGCGAGATGGAATCGCGTGACCTGGACGGGCGCGGTGGTGGTGCATCCCGCCAGCGCGAGCGCCGCGAAACCGATGGGAAGGGCGAGGGGGCGCAACGCTGGCATGGTGGGCACTCCGGATAGGGCGGTCGTCTGTCGCGCCGCATTGTTACAGCGGCATAACGTCCAATCGCGCATTTCGTCTCACCGCTCGATCCGAACGCGCCTCATGCCATGGACGCTGACCCGGCGCTGCTCTATATCGAGCGGTATGGAAAGCAGCGTCGCCATCCTCGCGCCCCGCGGTCGGCCCCGAGAGTTCGATCTCGAGACCGCGCTGACCGCGGCGCTGCGCGTGTTCTGGACGCGCGGCTACGAGGGCGCTTCGCTGACCGAGCTGACCGAGGCGATGGGCGTCACGCGGCCCAGCCTCTATGCCGCCTTCGGCAACAAGGAGGCGCTGTTCCACAAGGCGCTCGATCTCTACGAGCGCGACAAGCTGGCTTACATGCGGTCCGCGCTCGATGCCCCGAGCGTGCGAGGTGTCGCGGAACGCCTGCTACGCGGCGCGCTCGCCATACAGACCGAGATCGGCACGCCCAAGGGCTGTCTGGGCGTCATGGCGACCGCGGCGTGCGGGGCAGAGGCTGAATCGATCAAGGCCGAGGTCCTGCGGCGGCGGGCGTCGTCGAACGCGGCGTTGATCGCGCGGTTCGAGCAAGGGCGGGCGGACGGCGATATTCCCGATGGATTCGAGCCCGAGGCGCTGGTCCGCTATCTCATGGCCCTCCTGCAGGGGCTGTCGGTACAGGCGAGCGCGGGAGCGAGTGCCGCCGAGCTCGGGCGGCTGGTCGAAACCTCGCTCGCCGTCTGGCCGACGCGATAAATTACCGAACGGTATAGAAAGTGGTTGACGACCACGCGGCGCGTCAATAGATACTCATCGGTACAGAAACAGCCTGCCGTTCATTCGGCGACGGCGAGCAGGAGGCTCCGATGGCCTATCTCGATGTCCGCGACCATGCCGCGATATTCCCGACATCCGAAACCAGGGCCAGGCCCTCGTTCGATCGTGCCGAGTGGCAGGTCATCATGATCGCGCAGAAGGACGGGCTCGCCAGCCTGTCCGAACCAGGCTGGCTCGCCCGCCTCGCGGCCCGGTTGTTCGGTGGTGCGGTGAAACGTCCGCTGGCCGATCCCAAGCTCGAGGCGCTCCGCCGCTTCGCGGTGCTCGCCTGGCACTATAGCTATGCGTTGCCCGTCTCGGCGCTCGAGGCGTTGCGCAAGATGGGATATTCGGACGCGCAGGTCGAGTTCGCGCTCGCCAAGATCTCGACCAGCCGGGGCAGCCCCGCGCGGCGTTAGGCCGGGTCCCGCCGTAGCGCCGCCAGCGCCCACGCATCGACGACCGCGATCGCGACGACCATGCCG
>CAZZZX010000250.1:0-5039 GCA_964658585.1 uncultured Novosphingobium sp. | reverse complement strand
GATCGCGCTCGTCGCGGGCGGCACCTGGAGACGATCGAGCGGCGGCAGGGCGGCGTCGAAACCCGGATCCTGCGCGGGGTCGCTCGCCTGCGGGGCCTGATCGGGGCCGACCGCGGCAGAGCCGGTCGCGGGCTTCTGCGCCGACGCGGTGCCGCCGCCGAACGCCGCGGCGACGACGCAGCACAGCGTTCCGATCGTCAGGATGCGGGCAGCGACCCCCTTGTTCGACAAACCCCGATCCCCGAACGTGCGGACGCTCTACGCGCCGTGTTTTGAATGCCAACGCGCTATCATGGACCACGTTCCGCGGCGGCGCAGCACTATTCGGCCGGCGGGGCGCATCGCGACGGGACATTTCCGT
Organism: uncultured Novosphingobium sp.; assembly: GCA_964658585.1. Lineage (GTDB taxonomy): Bacteria > Pseudomonadota > Alphaproteobacteria > Sphingomonadales > Sphingomonadaceae > Solisphingomonas. Next base: position 4,678 of record CAZZZX010000250.1, on the reverse strand, counting down.
GCCGTTCGGGAGTTTGATCGCGAAGTCCGATCGCGTTGAGGAGCCCCCGACCATGGTGCAGAGCGTCGGCGATGCGATGTCGAACGTCGGCGCGAGCATCGGCCGCGGCGCCGCGGGCGTGGTCCACGGTATCGAGCATCCGGGACCGCCCGCGCGCCGGACGGGCAGGTTCCTGTCCAGGCTGTGGCAGCGGATGAGCGAGGAGAATATCGCGCTGATGGCGGCGGGCGTCGCCTTCTACTGCTTCCTGTCGCTCGCGCCGCTGCTCGCCGCGGTGATCCTGACCTATGGCCTGATCGCCGATCCCTCGACGATCGCCGGGCATATCAAGACGATCATGTCGGTGGTGCCCAGGGACGCCGCCAAGCTGATCCTCGACCAGATCGTCGCGGTGGTGACGGCCTCGTCGGCCAAGACCGGGTTCGGGCTGCTGCTCGCGCTGTTCTTCGCGGTCTACGGCGCGACGCGCGCATCCTCCTCGATGATGTCGGCGATGAACGTGATCTATGGCCAGCGCGAGGATCGCAGCCTCCTGCGCACCACGCTGATCTCGTTCGGGATCATCATCGGCGCGGTGGCGGCGGTGATCGTCGGACTGCTCTCGGCGGGCGTGCTCGCGTGGATCGGGACGATCGCGGCGTTCCTCGGGCCGTTCGGCGCGTTCCTCGTCCAGATCGGCACCTGGGCGGTGGCAGGGCTGCTCGCCAGCGCGGCGATCGGCGCGGCCTATCGCTTCGGCCCGTCGCACGCGCCGTCGGGCTGGCAATGGCTGAGCGTCGGGTCGGGGCTGGCGACGGTGCTGTGGCTGGTCGCGACGATCGCGCTCGGCTTCTACGTCGGCAGATTCGGCAACTACAACGCGACCTATGGCTCGCTGTCCGCGATCGTGGTGCTGCTGATGTGGTTCTACGTCTCGGCCTATGCGATCCTGCTCGGCGCGACGATCAACGCGGTCATCACGCCGCCACGGCGCTGGCGCCAGCACGATCGGGCCACGGGGACGACGCCGGAGCCGGCGCCGATGCACGAGGGGCCGGTCGAGCCGGCGTGACGGCGGTTTCGCGCTGCCCGCGCGCCGCGACCGCCTCGCGCCACAGCAGCACGCCCCCCGCGACGAGCAGGACGAGCCCGACCGGCCGCTTGCCGCGTGTCATCAGCAGCGAGGCGCCACTGCCGATCAGCGTGGTGGTGAGTGGCCCCGAAGGCGGCGCGCCCGTGCCGTGGCGGACCAGATCCGCAAGCATCGTCCCGGTCATCGTCTCGATCATCATGCACTCCACCACGTCGATCAGCGGCGTCGTCCGCCGCCGGCTCGGGGCTAAACTCGGATCGTCGCCGAAAGGGACCAAGCGTCGCTAACGATCGCACCGTCGCGGCCGCCGCCTGAACCTCTGCGGGCTTTCTGCATTCTGTTTCCTGAGACCGACAGTCGCCGGGACGAGCCATGACCGCCAACGACAACGACGCCTTCGCTCAAGCGATCCGCAAGCTCGACCGGCTGGCCCGGCTGGAGCCGGCGGATCGGGCGGCGATACGCGCCCTGCCGTTCGAGATCGCCACCGCGCCGGCGGATCATGTCCTGGTGGCGGACGGCGACGACATCACGACGTGCTGCATCCTGCTCGAAGGCTATGCCTGCCGCCACAAGACGCCGGCCGGCGGCGGCCGCCAGATCGTCTCGTTCCATATGCCCGGCGACCTGCTCGACATCCAGCATCTCCTGCTGTCGCGCGCCGATCACGACATCCAGACGATCACCCCGGTCCGGTTTGCGCGCGTTCCCGCCGCGGCGGTCGGGCGACTGGCGCGGGAGCGGCCCGCGATCGGCGAGGCGCTGTGGCGCGACACCCTGATCGATGCGTCGGTTTATCGCGAGTGGGTGCTGAACGTCGGGCGGCGCGACGCACGCTCGCGCGTCGCGCACATGCTGTGCGAATTCGCCGCACGCCGCGCCGCCGCGGGCCTGGGCGCGCCGGACGATGTCGCGCTGCCGATGACGCACGCGCAGATCGCGGACGCGACCGGGCTCGCCGTGGTCCATGTCAATCGCGTCCTCCACGAACTCGGGCGCGACGGCGTGATCGCCCCCGACCGCCGCGAGGTCGTCATCACCGACTGGGAAGAGATGCGCCGGATCGCCGTCTTCGATGCCGGCTATCTCCATGCGGTCGCATAGCATGGCGCTGCTCTTCCAGCCCGTCACGCTCGACGCGTCGTCGCCCGATCGCGACGGCGCGCTGGTGTTCCGCGACGAACGTCTGCTCGCCGTGGTGACCTGCCTGAGCGACATTCACGACGATCTCGCCGGATCCTGGTTCATCGAGGCCGCGTTCGGCGAGCTTCCCCATCCCCAACCCACCGCTTTCGCGACACTGGAAACGCTGCGGACCTGGCTCGCCGGCACCGGGTAGCACCACGCGATCGGCGTCGCCGCGGAGAGGAGGCTTGCCCCCGATCCCGTCAGCGGGCAGGGGCAGGCCAACCCAGAAAAGGAGACCCGATGGCGAGCCGTTTCGAGATCGACCAGGCCAGCGTGACCGACAACGAGGTCGCACGCCAGGTCGAGTTCACCGCCGAGATCGACGGCGACGAGCGCGACTACGCGGTCAAGTACGAGCTGCTCAAGGAACTGAGCGGCGACGATCCCGACGACGATGCGCTGGAGCTGTTCGAGCGGTTCAGCGACGAGATCGCGGACACCTGCACCGAGGTGGCGGCACGCGACCCGTCGGCGACCGTCGTGACCGTCGACAAGGACGATCTCGAATAGTCCGGATCGCCGCGCTCAGCCGGGCAGGCTCGGCGTCTCGGGCGGCGCGCTGTCGGGCCGATCGACGTCGGGCGCGGGTGCGACGACGCCGGGCAGATCGGTGTCCGGGGCCTCGACCGGCGTGTTCGGCACCGGCGCCTCGGGCGGCGCCTGCGGGGTGATGGTATCGGGCGTGATGTCGGGCTGGGTCGCCATCGATGGTCTCCTGATCGTCGGGTCGCCTACCCAACGCACGACAACGGCATATCGCCCGAAACCGCGTCCGCGCGCCTTGCGACGGCCCGGCATCCTCCCATAATGACCGGGCCGCTGCCAGGGTGCGACCGTCATGATAGCGTTGATCGCGATGCTCCTCACCGCCGGGCCCGGGCCGGCGCCGCCCTGCCGGGCGGCGCAATTGACCCTCTCGCGCGATGGCAGGGACGGCGATTTCGACGGGATGTCGCATTCGGGCACGCAGCTTGTCGTGCGCAACACGGGGCCGGACTGCGCGATCGCGGCGCTGCCGCCGATTGAGTTCCGCGACGCCCGCGGCCGCGTGCTGAATGCGCGCCGCCGGCCGCCGGCCGGGATGCACCCCGGACCCGTGATGCTGCCGGTGCGGCTGGCGACGGGCGCGCGCGCGACCACGGATCTGCGCTGGGTGTCGGGGCCGGTCTATCCGGACGATCGCGTGGCGCGCGCCGCCGCCGTCGCGCTCCGCATCGGCCGGCGTGCGGTACGCGTACCGATCGTCGCCGAGATCCATTACGAGGCGGGTGAGACGATCGCCTTCGACCAGTCGCCGCTGCGCGCCGCCGCCGCCGACTGACCGGTTGCGAGGGCGCGGCGCTGGTCAAGCGCCCGGCCGCATCTTATCTGCGCGCCATGCAGGATCATGAACCCATCCTCGCCGCGTATCGACGCTGGCGTGGCGCGCGGCTGGCGATCGCGACGGTGGTCTCGACCTGGGGTTCGGCGCCGCGTCCGCGCGGCAGCCACATGCTGGTGAATGCCGACGGCCGCTTCGAGGGCTCGGTCTCGGGCGGTTGCGTCGAGGGCGACGTGCTCGCGCTCGCCGAGCAGGTCATCGCGACCGGACAGGCCGTGCGGCGGCATTACGGCGTCAGCGATCCCGCGGCCTGGGAGGTCGGCCTGCCGTGCGGCGGCGCGATCGAGGTGATGGTCCAGCCGGTGGCGGACTCGGGCTTCCCGCCCGGTCTGTTCGAGGCGATCGCGCGCATCCGCGACACCGGCTGCAGCATCGCGGTGGCGACCGACCTGGAGACCGGCCAGAGCACGCTCGACAGCGGTGAGGGGGGAACCGGCTTCGTCAACCGCTATGCCCCGCCGCGGCGGCTGTTCATCGTCGGGGCGGTGCAGATCGCGCAGAGCCTGACCGCGATCGCCGGCACGCTCGGGATCCGGACCGTGGTGATCGATCCGCGCGCGCGGTTCCTCACCGCGGAGCGGTTCCCGGGGGTCGATCTCGACGATCGCTGGCCCGACGAGGCGATCACCGCGGCCGGCCCCGATGCGGCCAGCGCGGTGGTCACGCTCAGCCATGATCCCAAGATCGACGACCCGGCGCTGATCGCCGCGCTGCACCGCCCGACCGGCTATGTCGCCGCGCTGGGATCGAGGCGCAGCCATGCCGCACGGCTGGAGCGGCTCGCCGCGGCCGGGGTGGCGCCCGCGGATCTCGCGCGGATCGAGGGCCCGGCGGGTATCGCGATCGGCGCGGCCGGTGCGGCCGAGATCGCGCTGTCGGTGGCGGCGGGCATGGTCTCAGCACTGGGCCGGGCGCACGCATGAGCATTGCCGCCGTGCTGCTCGCGGCCGGCCGATCGACCCGTGTCGGCGTCGAAAACAAGCTCATGGTGCCGCTCGACGGCATCCCGCTCGGCTACCATGCCGCGCGGACGCTGG
>CAZZZX010000249.1:0-5048 GCA_964658585.1 uncultured Novosphingobium sp. | reverse complement strand
GCACGATCGCGCCGTCCGGCGGGACCGCGCGTGCGGCACGCGCGCCGAGCAGCGCGGTCGCGAGCGCCGATGCGGCGACCAGCGCGCCGGTACCGAGCGAGAGACGCGCCAATCTTCCCATCCCGGCTCCTTGCAACGGGCGCCCCGCGACATCAACTCCGCAACCGTCGAGCAGGAGACGACCCTATGCCCACCGCCCTCATCATCGGCGCCTCGCGCGGCCTCGGTCGCGCACTCGCCGAGGAACATCTCGCACGCGGCTGGCAGGTGATCGCCACGGTGCGCGATACCGCCGCGCTGAGCGCGACCGATACGCTTCGCGTCGAGACGCTCGACACCACCGACTGGGCGGGGATCGACGCGCTCAAGACCCGCCTCGCCGGCACCGCGCTCGACCTGCTGTTCGTCAACGCCGCGATCCTCGGTCCGCGCGACGCGCCGATCGGCGAGGTCTCGCCCGAGGACTATGGCGAGATCATGCTCACCAACGTGCTCGGGCCGCTGCGCATCGTCGATCGCTATGCCGATCTGCTGACCGCGACGGGCACCGCGGCGGTGATGTCGTCAGGGCTCGGCAGCATCGCCAACAACACCAGCGCGGGCTACGAGGCGTATCGTACCAGCAAGGCGGCGCTCGACATGGGGCTGCGCTCGATCGCGGCACGGCGCGGCGACCGCCGCACCTATCTGGCGGTCGATCCCGGCTGGGTGCGCACCGACATGGGCGGCCCCGGCGCCAATCTCGCGATCGACGAAAGCATCCCCGGCATCGTCGACACGCTGGAGGCACGGCAGGGCAAGGGCGGCGTCGCGTTCGTCTCCTACCAGGGGCATGAGCTCCCCTGGTAGGCACCGGTCAGAATTTCCTGGTGACGGTGCCGATCACCTGTCGGCCCGCACCGTAGAAGCAGGAAGCGGGCCCGGCGCACCGCGCGACATAGACCTTGTCGGCGAGGTTCGAGGCGTTGACCTGGAAGCGCCAGCCCGGAACGTCGTAGTGCAGCGTCGCGTCGAACAGCGTCGCCGCCTGGCCGTAATAGACGATCGGGTTGAAGGCGCCCGGCAGCGAGCCCGCGCTGTCGCTGGTATAGCGTAGGCCACCGCCACCGCCGAAGCCGGCCAGGACTCCGTCGGGAATGGTATAATCGGCGAACAGCGACGCCTTGTTCTTGGGCGTCGTCGGCAGCGGCGCGCCGACCTGCGGATCGGGCACCCCGCCGACCGCCGGCTGGCCCTTCTTCACCTCGCTGTGGGTATAGCTGTACGACGCATTGATCGAGAGCCGGTCGTGGATGCGCGCGACCAGTTCCAGTTCGCCGCCATAGACCTCGACCAGACCCGAGGCGGTGCCGAACACCGGCGAGACCGATGCCAGGCTCGAAACGACGTTGGTCTGCCTGATGTCGAACGCCGCCGCCGTGGCGAACAGCTTGACCCAGGACGGCAGGCCACGCGCGTCATACTTGACGCCACCCTCGATCTGCTTGCCTTGGCTCGGCTTGTAGGCGGAGCCCGTCACGCTATCGACGCCGATCTGCGGCTCGAACGACCGCGAGTAGCTGACGTACGGCGCGATGCCCGAATCGAACACATAGTTTGCGCCGGCGCGCCAGGTGAACTTGTCCGCCTTCTGGTGATTGACGGTCGCGGGATCGGTGACGGCGGTGAACGGCGTGAGATAACGGCTCCTGAACCAGTCGTACCGGCCGCCGAGCGTGACGTAGAGCTTGCCGAACTGGAGCTGGTCCTGCCCGTAGACGCCGGTCTGCTTGAGGCGCTGGTGGTTGTAACGGGTCGGATAGCCGGCATTGGGCGCGACCGTCGTATAGACCGGATCATAGACGTCGAGCACGCCGCTGCCATAAAAGAAGCCGTAATCGGCATCGTTCTCGACGTTGCGATAGTCGACGCCGACGAGGGCGTGATGCCTGATCGGCCCGGTCGCGAACTTCTCATCAAGCCGATTGTCGGCGGCGAAGCTCGCCACCTGCTCCCTGTAGGTGAAATTGGACTGGGTGACCGTGCGGAAATAGTCCGCGCTCGTCGGATCGGTGGTGTTGACGAAGCCGCCGCTGTCATAGACGCCGAGCGGTGTCGTATCCTTGTAGTGGCTCCATTTGACGTTCGAGTTGAACGACACGCCATCGAACAATTTCTGCTGGAAATCCCAGCCTGCCCCCCATTGCCGGCGCTCGTAATAGTCGTTCGGGTCGTCGAGGTTGGTGGAGCGCTTGATCCGTCCGTTGGGATTGTCGAGCAGCGTGCCATAGACCGGCAGGAAGCCACCGTTGCCGCCGAGCACGCGGTCGTACTGGTAATAGAATAGCGGCGTGAACCGGGTGGTGTCGGACAGCTTGAAGGTCGCGGTGGGCGCGATCAGCATCCGCCGGGCGCGGAGGTGATCGACGATGTCGTCGCGGTCGCGCACCATCGCGGTGACGCGGACGTCGAGCCAGTCCGCCGCCGGGCCGGTGACGGTGGCGGCGAGTTGCCTGAAATCATCCTCGCCATATCTGGCGTGGACCTCGCCCCCGAAGGTCGAGGACGCGCGCCGGCTGGTCTCGTTGTAGATGCCGCCCGGCGGGGCGTTGCCGTAGAGCACCGAGGCCGGCCCCTTGAGCAGATCGAGCGACTGGAAGGCATAGAGATCGACACCCGTCGAGAAGATCGTCGTGGTGATCGGCGCCTGCAGACCGTCGATATATTGCTTGGGCGTGAAGCCGCGCACGGTGAAGAAGTCGAACCGCGGGTCGGGCCCGTAATTCTCGCCGAACACGCCGGCGGTGTAGCGCACCGCCTGCTGGGCATCGACATAGTTGAGCAGATCGATCTGGTCGCGGGTGACGACGCTGATCGATTGCGGTGTCTGGATCAGGGGAATGCTGCTCTTGTTTGCGGTCAGCGCACCGATCGGCACGTAACCCGGCGCCGAAACGACGATCTCGCCGCTGTCCGAGCGCGTCGTCCGAAGCGGTGTCGCAACCTCGCCGTCGGAGGCCGCGGTCGGCGCTTCGGCCGGCGCGGATGGCGCGTCCTGGGCATGGGCGGCGGCACCCGCAAACAGAGCGACGCTCGCCAGCAGGAGGGCGCGCGCGATCGTGTTCGGTTCTGTCATGACGGCCCCTTGCTGCCGCTCGTGCGGCGTTTGGGGCGGCCATAGCGCTATTGCGACAGACTAGCAATATCAGCTCACGGCGTTTCGCGCCGCGCCGGGCCGAGCAGCGCGGGCTCGAAGATCAGCGCGCAGACCAGCGTCCAGGCGAGCGAGATCATCAGGATCTTGCCCATGCTCGCGGTGCCGGGATGGTGCGACAGCCACAGGCTGCCGAACGCCGATCCCGTCGCCAGCGCGGAGAAGAACACCGCGCGGGCCAGCGGCGACTGGAGCAGGTCGTGCGCGCCGCTGCGCCACGCCATGACGAAATAGATGTGGAAGGCGACGCCGACACCGAACAGCAGCGGAAACGCGATGATGTTGGCGAAGTTGATCGCCTGCCCGATCGCGACGCAGGTGCCGAGCGTGAGGAAGCCGGACAGCACCACCGGCGCCAGCGTGAACGCGACCTCGCGCACGCTGCGCAGCACGGCGAGCAGCAGCAGCGCGATCGCCGCGAGCGCCAGCACGCCTGCCTCGACGAACGCACCCGCGACCGTGCGCGCCGCCGCCTGGGTCGCGACCGCGGCACCGGTGGCGTGCGGCGCGATCCGGGTGACCGCACGGACGAACCGGGCGAGCGCGACGTCGCTGCGGTCGCTGCCCGCCGCGCTCAGCGAGATACGCGCCTGCCCGTCGCGCGCGATCCAGTCGCGGCGGATCTCGGCGGGCAGGCTGGCGATCGAAACCGGCTGCGCGGAGAGCGCGGCGCGGATCTGGTCGAGCATCGTCGCGAGCGGCGCCACCAGCATCGCACCCGCCCCCGCCCGCGCCGCCCGCGATCCGGCGGCGAGCCGATCGAATGCGGTAGCGAGCCGGCGCGCGGCGAGGCTGGCGACGTCCTGCCCCGCCGCGACGCCGCGAAGCTGCGCCGCGGCGGCGTGAAGCGCGGCGATCGTGTCGCCGTCGCTCGGCGGCGGCAGCGGTGCGAACGGGTTGATGGTGAGATCGAGCAGCGCCGAGGCGTCGGCGATCAGCGCCAGCTTGGGCGCCTGGTCGGCGGGCACGAAGCTCGCCGCGGTCACCGCCTGACCGACTTCGGGCAACGCCGCGAGTCGCGCCGCCAGCGCCTGCGCGGCGGGCAGGTTCGGGGCCAGCACGTCGATCGTGTTCGGATCGGTGTTGGGATCGTGCGCGAGGTCGGCGAGCGTCGCCATTGCCTCGCCGCGCGGATCGCGCAGATGGAGCGGATCGAAGTCGAACCGCACGAAGGCGAGCGACGCGACGCCGAGCAGCATCGACACGCCGAACGCTGCCAGCACCAAGCCGCGCCGCCGGATCAGGAAGCGATCGAGCGGCGCCAGCCGCGGGTTGCCGATCTCGGCATCGACCGGTTTCGGCCGCAGCAGCACGAGCAATGCGGGGAGCAGGGTCAGCGCGCCGAACAGCGCGACGATCATGCCGAGCCCGGCGATCTCGCCGAGCTCGGCGATGCCCACATAAGCGGTCGGCAGGAAGGCGAGGAAGCCCAGGCACACCGCGGCGGCGGCGAGCAGCAGCGGGCCGGCCAGCGCCCCCGCCGCCGCGATCATCGCCGCGGGCGGATCGCTGTGTTCGCGCCGCTCGGCCTGGAAGCGCACGCCGAGCTGGATGCCGAAATCGACGCCGAGGCCGACGAACAGCGGGATGAACGCGACCGAGATCAGGTTGAGCGAGCCGATCGCCGCCAGCCCGAGTGCGGTCGTCGCCGCGAGCCCGGCGAGCGTCGTCGCCAGGATCGCCGCCACCACCCGCCACGATCGCGTCGCCAGCCTCAGCGTCACCAGCATCGCGGCGAGCATCACCAGCGCGACCAGCCATGCGCCGTCCGCGATCGAGGCGAGATCCTCGTCGGAAAGCGGCACCGATCCGGTGATCCGCACGCGGAGGCCATGCGCCGGGTCGAGCCCGAGCC
>CAZZZX010000248.1:0-5063 GCA_964658585.1 uncultured Novosphingobium sp. | reverse complement strand
CGCCGGATCGGCAAGAAGCGCACCTTCCTGATCGCGCTCGCGATCAGCCTGCCCGTCTGGCTGAGCTGGGCGGTCGCCATGCCGGGCGAACCGCTCGCGCTGGTCTATCTGCGCGGCGTCCTGCTCGGGGTGAGCGGGAGCGGGGTCATCCTGATGGGGCAGTCGATGCTGCCCGACACGATGGAGTACGACGTCCTGCGCACCGGCCTGCGCCGCGAAGGGCTGTTCGCCGCACTTTACACGACGGTCGAGAAGCTGTCGGGCGCGGTCGGGGTGGCGCTCGTCGGCGCGCTGCTCGGCGCCTACGGCTATATCCAGTCGACCGGTGTCGCGGTCGCCCAGCCCGCCAGCGCCATCTGGGCGATCCGCTTCGCCATGGCCTATGTTCCCGCGCTCATCACGCTGGCCGGAATGGTGGCCCTGCTCTTCTACGATCTGGACGAGCGCCGTCTCGTCGACACCGTCGCACCCGTGGCCGTCTAGGGCGCGACCGAAAGCGAGACGTAGCCGCAGGGGCCGGTATGTCCGCCATGTCCGGTCTTGGCGTCGACATCCTCGAACAACAGCACCGAGCCGGGCTTCATCTCGGCCGAGAACTTGGCGGTCTTGAAGGTGACCGAGCCGCCCAGCATGATGAACATCTCCTTGTAGGGCGCCGGATGCAATGGCAGCTCTACATCGGCGGCGCCGACCACGATCTCGGACGCGCGCTTGGGTGCGGCGGGAAGGTCGAAGATACCCAGCGTCTTGCCGGTCTTGAGCATCGGCACCTGCCTGGCGTCGAGGCGGAAAGGCGCGACCTCGCTGTCCCCATCCGGGCCGGTGAAGACGCGGTAGCCGTCGAGATGGGTGAGACCCGGTGCGAACACCGTGGTCGGTGCGCACGCGGATGCTTGACGGCGGGCGGCATCGGCCGCGGGATGCAGGAGCACCAGCGCGCCCGCGAGGATGATCGCACGATGATTCATTGAATCTCCCTTTCGTGGAAGAGATGACGACTGAATACCTCGCCGAGCCGATCGGGCAGATCCGGGCGATCGGCTTCGAGCGTCGCCGCCGACGGCCGCAACGCGCGCAACCGCGCGTCGTGCGCGGCGAGCGGCGTCGCGCTGCCCGTGATCCTCACCAATGGCCGCCCCATTCGCGCGAGTATGGCTTCGGCGTCTTGGCGCAGGGCGGCGTGGATCAGATGCGCATAGCTCTCTCGCCCCCGCATCACGTCCATCGTCCAGCGATGCAGCGGTCGTGCCGAAAAATCCGCCTCGACGCGGCGGAGCGCCGAACGCCGCCGGTCGTACCAGGGCCAATAGATCTGGCTGTCGCGCAGCATCAGCCAGGTGCGATACCAATGCCCGCCGTCCGCCTCGATCGCGATCGGCGGCGCGTAGGATTCGAGCAGCTCCATGCGCTCCGCGGGCGTCGGGAGGGCGACACCCTGAAGTGCCAGTCCCTCCGTGCGGCTCGGGTGACGCTCAGCGAACGCGATCGCGGCCGACGAGCCGAAGCCGATGCCGTACAACCCGGCCGTGTCGATCCCGATCCGGTCCAGCAGCAGCGCGATCTCGTCGGCGAAGGTCTCGATCGTCGGCGCTTCGGCGAATGCCTCGGACTCCCCATGTCCGGGCAGATCGGGTGCGATGACGAAGAAGCGGCGACCGAGTGCCTCGATCAGCGCCTCGGACTGTTCGGACGATCCGGGGGCGTCATGGAGCAGCACCAGCGCCGGCGCATCGCGGTCGCCGCGGACGCGCAGATGCAGCGGCCCGGCGCTGCCGTCGACGAAGTGGCGCGCGATCACCGCCGCGGAACCGATCTCGACCCCATCATCGGGTGCGGGCTCGTCCGCGCCCAGCGCCGCGAAGCGTTCGGCGATCAGCTCGCGCTTGCGCTCGAAGGAGTTGCCGATATCGATGATCGCTTGCCCCGGCCGCATCGGCGGCAGGCGATCGAGGTGTGGATGAAGCATGTCAGTCGCCGCCGCGGTATAGGTGGCCGGCACCGTCAAGGCGCGCGCGGCGGTGATCGCGCGACCGCCATAGAAGCTCGCCGCCCTGTAGGCGGGCGCGTAATGCTCGGCCGCTTCGAAAAACATCGACACCCACAGGTCGGTGCTGTGCGGCGGGCTCAGATCATAGTCGTTGAGGTTTTCGGGGACGCGCTCGCACCACGGGAACCAGATCGCCTGATCGCGAAAGCGCGTCCAGGCATCGCCGTAATGGCCGCCGAGATCGCTGAGCGGCAGGACACGGAAATAGTCGGCGAAGAAGGCACGGCATTCGGCCTCGGTGAATGCCGGCACGCCATCCAGGACGAGCCCGGTGACGCGATCCGGATGCCGCACACCCAGTTCGAGCGCGATGGCGGCGCCAGTATGCGTACCGAACACCGGGCAGCGCGGCATGTCGATCGCGGCGAGCGTCTCGGCCATCGCATCGGCGAGGTCGGAGACCTCCATCTCGGCCAAGGGCAGCGGATCGGACAGGCCGAACCCCGGCGTGTCGAAGGCGAAGACGGTGAAATCGCGCGACAGTCGCTCGATCTCCTTGGCGAGCAGCCGTACGTTGGCCGGAGAGGAGTGGATCAGGACGACGGGCGGACCGTCGCCGGCGCGAACATAGTGGACGCGACGCCGTCCGACCTGGAGGAACCGGCGGCGCCTCTTGATGGGGTCGACGGATGCAGACGGTCGCTCGGCAGGTGTCATGACGCGAAGTTCATACCTGCATCGATCGCCTGCAATATACCTTGTGGCAACACCCGCAATCCGGTGACGTGGCGCAAGCCCGTCGATCACCGTTCCCGCTATGCGGTGCGGCCCTGCAGGGAGGATCGTATCGGGGTTCGCGGCTGCACTAGTATGACGGCATGAACGCTTGTGCGATATTCGGCGTCAGGCCGGTCCACCGCTTCCGGCGGCGCTGGCGCACGTCGTCGCTGGCGACGCTCGGACTCGCCGCTTCGGTCGCTCATTCCGCGCCGCTTCGGGATTGTGCGGATTGTCCACAGATGGTGATCGTGCCCGCCGGCACCGCCTCGATCGGATCGACACCGCAAGAGCGCGCCTCGGCCGGCACGCCCGCGATGTTCGGCGATCGCGAAGGGCCGGTGCGCGAGGTGCGGATCGCGCGCGCCTTCGCGCTCGGCCGCACCGAAGTGACGCGCTCGCAATATGCCGCCTTCGTCGCCGCGACGCACCGGCCTGATCCGGCCGACTGCGGCATTCACGACGCGCAGGCCGACAGCTGGTCGCCCAAGCCCGGCTACAGCTGGCGGAAACCCGGTTACGCACAGGGCGACGACCATCCCGCCGTCTGCGTCAGTTTCGACGACGCCCAGGCCTATGTCTCGTGGCTGTCGCGCAGGACGGGCCAGTCCTATCGTCTGCCGACCGAGGCGGAATGGGAATATGCCGCGCGCGGCGGCACGCACACGGCGTGGCCCTGGGGCGACGCGGCCGAAACCGGTTGCGATCGCGCCAACCTGCTGTCGACGGGCGATGTCGCTGCGTTCGGCGCGCCGCCCAGTGTGGCGAACCGGCTCGTGTGTTCCGCGCCGCGCCGCTATACCATGCCGGTCGCAAGCTTCGCGCCAAACGCGTTCGGGCTCTACGACATGGTCGGCAACGCATTCGAGTGGGTCGCCGATTGCTACACCGATAGCCACGCGGCGCTGCCCGCCGATGGCACGGCGGTGCGCTCCGACAACTGTCAGCGCCATTTCCTGAAGGGCGGCGCCTTTCATACGCCGCTGTGGCTCACCCGCCCGGCGGCGCGCGGCAATGCGATCCCTGCCGACCTGCACATGTTCACCATCGGCTTCCGCGTCGCCCGCGACATCGCGTCGTGAAGCGGTCTCTCCCCTCGCTCGAAGGGTTTTCGCTATGATCCGTCGCCTGCTTGCGCTGTTGCCCTCGATGATGCTTTTCGCCGTGCAGCCCGCTCTGGCTGCGGACGCGCCCACCCCTGGTCCGTTGCCGGCCGGTGCCCCCAAGCCGGGCACGGTGTTCCGCGATTGCGCCGATTGCGGCGACATGGTCGTCATTCCGCCGGGCTCCAATGTCTTCGGCACGACGCAGGATGAACTGACCCGCGAGGGCGTGCCCGCCGACTTCGCCCAGCACGAGACCCCGCAGACGATGATCACCATCGCCAGGCCCTATGCGCTGGCGCGAACCGAGGTCACGCGTGGCCAATACGCCGCGTTCGTCAAGGCGACCAGCCGGCCCGACCCTGCCGAATGCGCGATCCACGACAAGGCCACCGACAGCTGGGGGATGCAGAAGGGATACAATTGGCATAATACCAGCTTCCCTCAGGCCGATGACCATCCGGTGACGTGCGTGAGCTGGAACGATGCCGTCGCCTACGCGCAATGGCTGTCGAAGAAGACGGGCAAGCGCTATCATCTCCCGAGCGAGGAGCAGTGGGAATATGCCGCGCGCGCCGGTACGAAGACGTCGCGCTACTGGGGGGATGATGCCGCCTCGCTGTGCCTCAACGTCAACATGGCGACCGCCGATACGGTCGCGGCGTTCAATTCGGTGACGTGGGACGACAAGCTGGTCTGTACCTCCAAGCACAGCTTCACCATGCCGGTCGGCAGTTTCGATCCCAATCCGTTCGGGCTCTACGACATGCTCGGCAATATCTGGGAATGGACTGCGGACTGCTATCATCCGGACCATTCGGACGCGCCGAAGGACGGATCCGCGGTCACGGGCGGCGCCTGCGATACGCACGGCGTGAAGGGCGGTGCCTATCACAGCCAGAGCTGGCTGGTCAGGGCCGGCGTTCGCGGTGCCGGCCAGAAGTCCGACGCGCATATCTTCGCCGCCGGTTTCCGCGTCGCGCGAGACCTTGATTGACGTTCCCCCAGATACTTCCCGTTCGGAGACAGTCCATGCAACGCATCGCACGCTTCATGACCACCGGCATCGTTTCGGCGACGCTCGCGGGCGCGGCCGTTGCACAGGTGGCTCCGGTCGGTGATCCGGTCGAGGGCAAGCGCCAGTTCGCCCAATGCATGAGCTGTCATACGCTCGCTCAGGGTGGCCCGAACGGGAT
>CAZZZX010000247.1:0-5121 GCA_964658585.1 uncultured Novosphingobium sp. | reverse complement strand
TATCAGCAGGCGATCGCCGACGAGATCGCGCGCCGCGCGCGGACGGTGCTGATCGCGCTGCACAGCTTCACGCCGGTCATGGCCGGGGTCGCGCGGCCATGGGCGATCGGCGTGCTCCATGACGGGCACCAGGACGGGTTCGCGCGGCGGCTGCTGGCGGGGCTGCAGGCGCGGGGCGACCGCGTCGTCGGCGACAACCAGCCCTATCGCATGGACGGCACCGATCATACGGTGCCGCGCCACGCCTTCGCCGCCGGCCTGCCCTATGCCGAGCTCGAGATCCGTCAGGACCTGCTCGCCGCCGATCCCGAGGGCTGGTCGACGATGCTCGCCGCCGAACTGTCCGCAGCGCTCGGCTGAGCGCTGTCCTTCCAGGGTGCGGAGAACTGGATGTCGGTAAGCACCGCGAAGGTGTTGCGCACCGCCTGGACGATGTCCGCGGCGGTATCGCTCCAGGCGGTGTGGTGATCGGCCCAGTTCTGGCCATCGTGGTCGAGCAACATGGCGGGTCCTTTCGATCGCATTGCGCATCCCGGATGCGCGCATCGGCGGTATCGCGCCAACGAAAGTCTGGACGTCGGTGACAAGCCTGGCTTATCGATGAGCGATGCGCCTCCTGCCTCCGCTCGCCGCCGTTCGCGTCTTCGAGGCGGCCGCGCGGCACGAGAACTTCACCGCCGCCGCCGCCGAACTGGGGATGACCCAGGCGGCGGTCAGCTATCAGGTGAAGCTGCTTGAACAGCGGCTGGGCGTCGCGCTGTTCCGGCGCGAGCGGCGACGCGTGCTGCTGACCGAGGTCGGGCGCCGGATCGCGCAGCGTCTGACCCACGCGTTCGACGCGATCGACGAAGCGTTCGCCCAGGCCCGGGCCGAAACCGACGATCTGCTCACGATCAGTACCTCCGATACCTTCGCCAACACCTGGCTGGCGTGGCGGATCGGAGGCTTCCAACTCGCCAATCCACAGATGGGCGTCCGGCTGCTCGCCGAGGACCAGTTGATCGACTTCGCGAAGGACGATGTCGATGTCGCGGTGCGCAGCGGTCGTGGGCCGTGGCCGGGTCTGGTCGCCGAGAAGCTGATCGATGTCGACTTCACGCCGATGGCAAGTCCTGGCTTCCTCGCCGCGCAGGGCGGCGCGCTCCAGCCGCGCGACCTGTTGCGCCTGCCTCAGATCAGCCCGCAGGACCCGTGGTGGCCGGTCTGGCTGCGTGAGGCAGGGATCGACGTTCCCGAGGGCGCGCCGATCCGGCCGGGTATCCGCCTCCAGTCCCAGAGCCACGAAGGCGCCGCCGCGATGGCGGGGCAGGGCGTCGCCATCCTGACACCGTTCTTCTGGCGCAACGATCTCGCCGAGCGCCGGCTGGTGCGACTGTTCGATCAGGTCTCGACGCGCGGCTACGCCTATTGGCTGGTCTTCCCGGAGTATCGCCGCGGCGTCGCCAAGGTCCGCCGCTTCCGCGACTGGCTTCTCGCCGAAGTGCGCAAGGATCAGATGCGGTAGCGGCCCTACAAGCCGCCCCGGCCTCGACCTTAGTCGGTGGCGGGGCGCCCGTTACGGATTTGCTAACCATTACCATGCGATCGTCCCTCCCATGGATACCGCATGACAGGCCCTGTCATCATCGCCGCGCCGGCCTCACGGTCGATCGCCCGCCGTTGGCGGCTGTGGTTGTGCGCGCTGGCGCTCGGCGTTGCGGCGGGGCTGATCGGTTTTCCCGAGACGAGCCTGCGCTACGTCCGATCGGTGCTGCGCGCGCATCATGTCGATGCCCGCGAGACGGTGGTGGCGATCGACGACCGGACGATCGAAGCGATCGGGCAGTTGCCGTTGCCGCGTACGCATTTTGCAGACGTCGTGCGCCAATTGTTCGCGCAAGGGGCGAACCGGGTCTTCTTCGACCTCAACTTCTCGACGAGCCAGTCGGCGCGCGACGACGCCGCCTTCGCGACCGAGATCAGGAAGCACCCGAACCGCGTGTTTCTGGGGGCGCCGTTCTCCCAGGATCCCCGGACCAGAACCCGCGCGGTCGCGCTGCCCAGTCCGATCCTCGCAGCAGCAGCGCAGCTTTCCAACATCAACGTGCCGTTCGGATTCCTCGGCGATGTCTCGGAACTGCCCTACGCGCTGACGATCGATGGCAGAAGCTATCATGGCATGGCGGCGGAAATCGCGAATGCGTCGGGGGCGTCGTTCGAGACCTTTCCGCTCGACACCTCGATCACACTCGATTCGATCCCGACGGTCAGCATGATCGACGTGTTGCGCGGCAAGGCGCCGACGAGCGCGATCACCGGCCGGGACGTGATCGTCGGCCCGACCTCCGCGACGCTCAAGGACGAGTATCTGGTTCGGCCATATGGTTTCGTCGACAGTGCCTATGTCTTCGCGATCGGCGCGGAGACGCTCCGCGCCGGGCGTCCACATGAATATGGATGGATCCCGGGCTATCTCGTCGCCGCCGCGCTCGGTTTCGCGGCATTGTCGCTGCGCCGCCGCCGCAACTCGATCATCCTGCTGCTCGTCAGCCTGGTCGGCATCCTTCTCCTGCCCGCGGCGCTCCCCGGCGGGGTGTTCGTAACGGTGCTGCCTGCCGCGGTGATGCTGCTGACGATGGTCACGATGGAAGCGCTCCGGCAGATCCGCGACACCTTGCGATCACGCGCGACCACCAACCAGATCTCGGGGTTGCTCAACCTCGCGGCGTTGCGCCAGATTCCCGCCAAGGCCGATCATCGTCTTGTGGTCGCGCACATCCATAACTTCGCCGAAGTCATCTCGACGCTGCCGCCCGAGGCCGAGGCCGTGCTGGTCGGTCAGATCGCCGCGCGGCTCAAGCTCGGCATGACCGGCGGCGATCTCTATCACGGCGACAACGGCGTGTTCGCCTGGTTCGCGCCCGAGGAAGTCGGCGTCGTCGGCGAACGTCTCGACGGATTGCATGCGCTGTTCCGCAGCCCGGTCACCGCGGCGGGGAACAATGTCGATCTCGCGGTGACGTTCGGGATCGACGATGGCGGCGAACGGTCGGTCGCCAATCGGCTCGGGAGCGCCCTGGTAGCCGCCGCCGAGGCCGCGGCGGAAGGCGCCAAGTGGCGCGCGTTCGACAATGCCAAGCTCGCGGATGCCGCCTGGAAATTGTCGCTGCTGAGCCAGCTCGATGCCGCCATCGACGACGGCCATCTCTGGGTCGCCTATCAGCCCAAGCTCGACCTCGCGACCCGCACGATCATCGGCGCGGAGGCGCTGGTCCGCTGGACGCATCCCGAGAAGGGCGCGATCAGTCCGATCGAGTTCGTCACCGCGGCAGAACAGCACAACCGGATCGAGCGGCTGACGCAGCATGTGCTGCACCGCGCGGTACTCGCCGCCGCGACGATCAACGCGCATGACATCGACTTCACGATCGCGGTCAATCTCTCCGCGCGCTTGCTCGAGACGCCCGACATCGTGTCGATGGTGGCGGAGGCCCTCGCTGCCCACCGTCTCGAGCCGCACCGCCTGACGCTCGAGGTGACCGAGACCGCGGCCCTCGTCAGCGGCAATAGTCTGACCGTCCTCAATGAATTGCGTGCACTGGGACTGCACATATCGATCGACGACTATGGTACCGGACTCTCGACGCTTGAATATCTCAAGAAGATACCCGCGAGCGAGATCAAGATCGACAGAAGTTTCGTCCAGGCGATGCTATCGAGCCCAAGTGATCTCCTGATGATAAATTCGACCATACAGTTGGCGCATTCCCTTGGACACAAGGTCGTCGCCGAAGGTTGCGAGACCGATGAAGTGATCGTTCGTCTTGGCGAACTGGGCTGCGACATCGCGCAGGGTTACCGTATCGGGCGCCCGATGACCTTTCAGGACTTGGCCCGGCGCATTCTGGCGGAGCGCAAACACGCCGCTTGAATGGTTAACGACTTGCTAACCATATTCCAATCTGTCACATTGCGAGACAGCGACCGATTCGGTGTCGGCTCGCGTGTGCAGGGGATAAGTCTATGCAGACCCGTGATTGGAACTGGGGCAGCGGCGTTCATAGCTGATTGTCCGGGGGCCTTGCCGACGTGCGAGGCCCCTACCTTTCCGATAAACCGGAACGTGAGGTCACCTGATAGGTGGCCTTTTTCTTGAGCGGATGCCGTCGTCGCGATTCAGGAGCGTGCCCAGGCCTCCGCGAGCAACGGCACGATGGCGTCGACCGCGTT
Source organism: uncultured Novosphingobium sp. (assembly GCA_964658585.1). GTDB lineage: Bacteria > Pseudomonadota > Alphaproteobacteria > Sphingomonadales > Sphingomonadaceae > Solisphingomonas. The sequence continues at coordinate 912 of CAZZZX010000247.1, read as the reverse complement.
CTCGGCCTCGAGCGTGATCGCCGACAGCAGGCGATCCGACCAGCCGGTCCGCCCCGACGCCGACAACCGCGGGTCGGCCGAGGGCGCCAGCGCGAGCCCGAGCATCACCGCGCCCCCCTTGGGTCTGGCCGCCGCGAACTGGACCGAGCGTGAGAAGGCGGTGAAGCCCTTGCGCTGGCCGACACTGACCCCACCCAGCGCGACCGCCGCGGCGCGCACCGCCGCGAAGATCGCGCGCGCACGATCGTCATGCCACAGCACTGCGGCGAGCGTATCCGGATCGGCCCAGCCGGCGGTCTGCGGAAACGCTTCGGCCAGGATGAGCGAGGCGCGGTTCTGGCCGAGGCCGTACTCGGCCTTCATCCAGGCGAGCCGCGCGCGCGGCGCGGTTTCGGGGCAGGTGCGCGCGATCTCGGCCCATGCGGCGATGGTGCGGCCGGTCTCGCGCTCGATGCCGTCGCGCAGCGTCGCGAACCAGGCCGTCTGGCGATCGGTCAGGCCGGGTGTCTCCATGGCAGGTCTCCCTTCTCGGGTCCGATCGTCGCGCCGATCGTCACGCGCGTCCAGATGTCGCGTCGCGGCGACGGATCGCCTAACAGTGCGACCGTCCGCCGGAGAGCTGCTGTGCCCGACTTCCGTTCGATCCATACCCATGGCCTGATCCGGGTCGCGGCCGCGACGCTGCCCGGTACCGCCGGCGATCCCGCCGCCAATGCCGACGCGATCGTCGCGCTCGCGCACGAGGCGGCGGCCGGTCACGTCGATCTGCTCGTCTATCCCGAGCTCTGCGTCTCCTCCTACGCGATCGACGATCTGCACCATCAGCAGGGCTTCCAGCGCGCGGTCTCGGCCGCCCTCGCACGGATCGCCGCCGAGACCGCGGATGTCGCGACCGTGCTCGCGCTCGGCGTG
>CAZZZX010000246.1:0-5125 GCA_964658585.1 uncultured Novosphingobium sp. | reverse complement strand
CGCCATCGACCGCGACGACGAGATCGGTCCTAGGGAGCGCCTGACAGGCGAGGATATAGCCCGCCTCGAGTTCCTCGCGGCTGAGCGTGTAGCCGAACGGCGTGATCGCATCGACCTTGCCCGAAATCAGCCTGGTGCGGCACGTCCCGCACGTCCCGACGGTGCAGTCATGCGGGTAGGCGACACCCTGCTTGAGCGCGCTCTCCAGCACGGTCTGGTTCCGGGCGACCTCGAAGCGCGCGCCGTCGGCGATCTCGACGACCTTGGTCGCGCTGCCGCCGCCACCGAACATCCGCTTGAAAACGCTCATGTCATCCTCTCGCAGAAGTCAGGTCGGCGGCCCGCCGCGTGGCCGTCCGCGGTTCCGGATCTGATAGCCAATTATGCGTACCGGCGTCACGCAAAATCGACCGTTTGTCGCACGCGCCCCGCTTGCATGTCCGGACGCAGAAATGATAAAGCGATTTACGATCTGGAGAGGCCTGAGCAGGGGCACCGCGGGAGAGGATTTTTGACGAACCTGGAGTTGCGCGAGAATCCCACGCCCGAATGGCTGGCCGCGTTGCGCGCACGCTTTCCCGTCGAGCGGACGGTCGACCTGGCGCTGACCCGCAAGATGGATCGCCGCGCCGCGGGTGCGACGACGGCCACCGATGTGGGCGATCTTCGCCGGCGCCTCGACGCCTTTCTCGCCGCGCGGCTCGATCGGCCGTTCACGGTCCGCAACTTCATGCCGCTGACCGGCGGCGCATCCAAGGAGCAATATTCGTTCGAGATCGACTGGGTCTGCGATGGCGAGCAGCGCACCGGCGAGCGCATGGTGCTGCGCCGCGAGCCGGGTGAATCGGTCGTCGAGAGCGATCGTCTGCGCGAATTCCAGCTGATCCGGGCGATGAAGGGAATCGTCCCCGTGCCCGAAGCCTATTGGATCGACGAGACCGGCGCGGAACTCGGCCGGCCGACGATGGTCTGCGGCTTCGTCACGGGTGTGCAGAAGCCGCCGGCGCGCACCTCCAACGTCACCGGGATCGGCATCGAGTTCGATGCGGCGCACCGCGATGCGCTGAACCCGCAGGTGATCGACTATCTCGGGCGCATCCACAATTTCGATGGCGCCGGCGCCGATGTCTCGGCCTTCGACATCCCGCGCGTCGGCACCACCGAGGATATCGATCGCCAGCTCAACTGGTGGGCGCGGGTGTGGCAGGAGGATATGTACGAGGCGATTCCGCTGGTCACCGCGGCAGAGCAATGGCTGCGTGCCAACCGCAAGCCGCTCGATGTCGTCTCGCTGATCCATTCGGACTATCGGACGGGCAATTATCTGTTCGATCCCGACACGAAGCAGATCACCGCGATCCTCGACTGGGAGCTGGGCTATTTCGGCGATCGGCATTTCGATCTGGCGTGGCTGCTGCTGCCCGCCTTCATGACCCCCGACGAGACCGGGCGCCCGCTTCACGCCTCGCTGTTCGAGCGCGCCGAGCTGATCGCGGCATATGAGGCCGCCAGCGGGCTGACGATCGATCCGGAGCGGATGCGCTATTATACCGTCTTCGCGATCTGGAAGGCGGTCATCCTGACGATCGGATCGTCGCTGCGCGCCGCGGGCGGGCTCAAATCGCATCAGGACGTGCTGCTGAGCTGGTTCTCGAGCATCGGCTATCCGATCGTCGAGACCCTGCGGCGCGCCATGCTCGACGTGACCGAGGCCCCCGCGACCGACAGCGTCGCGCACTGAGCCAACCCGCCGCCGGCACGACGCCGGCCGGCCCTACAGGATGGAAGCCGCATGGAACCTGGTATCGATCTTCGCATCCGGACGATGATCAAGGCGATGACCGAGGTCGTCCTGCCGGCCGTCGATCCGGCCAACGGTGCCGCTCAGGATCAGGCGCGGCTCGTCATCGGCTCGCTCGACATGCTGATCGACCAGATCGACCATGCGCATTGGTACGAGGTCGCCGATGTTCGCGCCAACCACGCGCTGGCGACCGCGCTGATCGGCCTGCCGGGGACGTCGGCCGGCGATGCGGCTCATCGCGTCCTGAGCACCGCGCTCGCCACCGCCGGCCGGCACGAGGTGACGCTGTCGGAATTGCGCACGCAGAACCGCCTGGTGCGCGACGTGATCGACGATCTGATCTGCAGCGTCGATCCCGGCAACGCCGCAGCGCTGGCGGACGTGATGCGCTCGGTCCTGCAGCACGGCAGGCGCCAGGTCGCGCGCGAACGCGCGTTCGTCGCCAAGGCGCGTTTCGACAACGAACCCGATACCCTTCTCGGCATCCGCGAGTCCCTCGAACAGGCTGGCTGAACGCCCGGTTCGAGCGCGCTCAGCGCGTGCCGAGCCAGGCCGCGCCGAAGGTCATCGCGCCCGCGCCGATCGCCCAGACACGGAAATAGGCACGAAAGGCGAGAGCGGCGTGGTCGAGTTCCATGAACCGCCTGAGGACCGTCAGCACCTTGAACGCGGCGATCGCCATGATCGCGGCGACGGCGAGGATGCGGTTCGCGACATGCTCGGCCGCCCAGAAGCTCGCGGCGGTCGCGGCGATCAGCACCAGATAGGCGATCGTCGCGCGCCTGTCCTCCCGGGCCATCAGCGCGCCGCCAGCAGATAGAGCATCGGGAACAGGAACAGCCAGAGCAGATCGACCATATGCCAGTAGAGCGCGCCCGACTCGATCCAGGCCGGCGGTGCGATTCCCTCCCGCGCGGCCTGCCGCAGCGCGACGACGGTCGCGACCAGGACGCCGATGCCGATCAGATAATGCAGGAAATGCACGCCCGTGAGCATGAAGTAGAAGCTGAAGAAGTCGTTGGTTGCCGGCGTGACGCCGCGCAGGATCTCGCGCGAATATTCGACGATCTTGAGCATGGCGAAACCGCTGCCGAAGATCGCGGCCACCAGCATCGTGTGCCCCGCACGCCGCACCGCGCCGCGCCGTGCGGCGTTGATCGCCAGTGCGACCAGCCAGCTGCTGCTCAGCAGCAGCAGCGTATTCGCGAGCCCGATATCGGCCTCGAGCTTTCGCGACGACGCGTCGAACAGCAACGGCTCGTCGAAACGCTGCGCCATGAACACGACGAAGAACATCCCGAAGCCGAAACAGTCCGCGGCGAGGAACGTCCAGATGCTCGGTTGTGTCCGGCCGGCGGCGAGCTCCTCGGGCGCCAGCCGGTCGTCAGCCACGCAGGCCGTCGCGATGCTCGCGCTCGAGCCGGCCGATCGCCTTCAGGATGAAGATCGACAGCACGAGCATCATCAGGAAGAAGAGCGAGAATTCGATCCAGTAGTTGATGAGGCCGCTGCGTGCGAACGGCCCCGATTTGACGAGCGGCATCATCGTCTCGAGCACGAAGCTGATGCCGGCCCACATCGTCAGCCAGGCGACCCAGGCCGGTACCAGGGGTTGCGGCCTGCGATCCGACAGGAAGCAGACGCCGATCACGACGGTCTGCATCGTCGTCAGCATGTACGCCATGTCGAAGAAGAACCAGGCGAAGTCGTAGAGGATCTGCAGCGTGCGCGGGTCCATCACCTCGGGGCGATAGGCGATCGCCAGCCACATCGCGCACGGCACGACGAACACGACGGTGGTGAAGCCGGCACCCCAGAGCTGGATGGTGGAAAGCACGTCATTGTCGCGCTCGACCCTCTCCATGACCTTGGATATGCCGACGCCCCAGACGAAATACAGCGTCGAGAACGGCATCTGGAAGATCATGCCGATGCGGATCTGGGCCGCATGGGCGATGATCTGGTCGGCAAAGGCCTGCGCCGACAGAGCGGGGGAATAGGGCGGCAGGTTCTGCCCGAGTATCGCCCAGAAGACGATCGTCGCGACGAGCAGGACCGGTCCGCCCCAAGCGCACAGGCGGACGTATCGATAGGGATCGCGGGGCGTATCGGCGTATGCGTCTACCATGGTGGATATCCTATCCCGAGTATGGCGGCCGATTTCGGTCCGTTCTCTCCGGCGACGGCGGGACGATCAGAAGGTCAGCACGACCTTGATGCTCTTGCCGCTGTGCGCATCGTCGATCGCCTGATTGATCTGGTCGAACGGGTAGGTCGTGATGAACGCCTCGACCGGCAGCCGTCCCGCCGCATGATGCGCGATCAGCTGCGGCAGGAAGACATCCGGGTTGCTGTCGCCCTCGACGATCCCGCGCACGGTGCCGCCGATCGTGATCCACTGGATCACCGGCACGGGCAGCTGGGCGGTGAAATCGGACGGCAGCCCGATCAGCCCGAGCTTGCCCTTGGTGGCCAACATGCCCGTCGCCGAGGTCATCGCGGGCATGAAGCCGCTGCTGTCGACGACGAGATCGGCACCCGCCGGCAGGATCGCGCGGACCGCCTCGGTGATGTCGCCCGCCGCCGGATCGATGACATGATCGGCGCCCAGCCGCGTCGCGATCTCGCGGCGGCTCTGCTGCGGCTCGATCACGATCAGCGGGGTGCAGCCCGCGATCTTCCCGCCCAGCAGCGCGCTCAGCCCGACCGCACCGCCGCCGATCACCACCAGTGACTGGCCGGGCTTCGCCTCGAGCGAATTGATGACTGCGCCGGTGCCGGTCTGCACGCCGCAGCCGAGCGGCGCCAGCGTCGCGAGATCGGCATCGGGCGGGAGCTTGATGACGTTGCGCTCGGTCGCGATCGCCTTGCTCGCGAACGATGACTGGCCGAAGAAATTGTCCGCCAGAGTGCGGTCGTGCTGATGCAGCCGGGACGAGCCGTCGGCGCGCGTGCACAGCATGTTCATCGGCGTGAACTGGACGCAGTAGGAAGGATCGTCGGCCTTGCACCGCACGCATTCGCCGCAGCTGTTGAAGGTCAGCAGCACCTTGTCGCCGGGCGCGACCCTGGTCACGCCCTCGCCGACCGCGGCGACCACGCCCGCGCCCTCGTGTCCGAACACCGCAGGGAAGGCGGTGCCGAACACGCCCGACACCATCACGAGATCACTGTGGCAGATGCCCACCGCCTTGATGTCGACGAGGATCTCGCCCGCTCGCGGCGCATCGACGGTGATCGGCTCGATCGAGAAGGGCTGGTTCGCGCCCGGCATGACGGCGGCGACGGCTTCGACCATATCAGTCTCCAGACAAGGGGTAT
>CAZZZX010000245.1:0-5139 GCA_964658585.1 uncultured Novosphingobium sp. | reverse complement strand
GGGATCGACCAGCAACTGCCAGACGATCGATCACGTCATCCTCGACACCGGCTCGGTGGGCCTGAGGATCATCGCGCCGGTGCTCAATGCGAGCCTGCGCGCCGCCTTGCCTACCCAAACCGACGCCTCCGGCAATCCGGTCGGCGAATGCTACCAGTACGTCAATTCCTATGCGTTCGGTTCGGTACGCACCGGGGATTTCTCGGTCGCGGGCGAGAAGGTCGCGGGGATGCCGTTCCACGTCATCGCGGATACGGGCGACTTCGCCAGCGTGCCGGCCAGCTGCTCCTCGGGCGGCGGCACCGATATCCAGACGGCGCAGGATTTCGGCGGCAACGGCGTGCTCGGCGTCGGCACGACCACGACGGATTGCGGGAGCTACTGCACCGTCGCCGGCGGCTCCGCGGGTGCGATCTACTATGATTGTCCGTCCAGCGGCTGCAGCGCGGTGATCGCGCGCGCGGCCAACGCCGCGGCGCCTTTCCAGCAGCTGCCCAACCCGGTCGCGGCCTTCGCGACCGACAATAACGGCGTGATCGTTACGCTCCCATCCGTACCGCAAAGCGGTGTGACCGCATTGAACGGCACGGTCACCTTCGGGATCGGCACGCAGGCGGACAACACGCTCTCCGCAGGCACCATCCTGCCGGTGACGACCTCGTCGAGCCGGCTCGGGGCGGGCGTGCTGACCGCGACCTACAACGGCACCCAGCTGACCCAGAGCTTCCTCGACAGCGGCAGCAACGATTACTACTTCATCGATACCGGCCTCAATCCCTGCACAGAGAGCGATCTCATCGCATTCTATTGCCCGACCATGCCGCTGCTCCTCTCGCCGCAGTTCACCGCGACCAACGGCGTGACGGCGAGCGGCGCGTTCACGCTCTACAGCCCGTTGAACGTCGACAGTTCGGCGATCGCGGCACCCGGCCTCGGGGTCAATCCGACCCTGGTCACCCCACCGCTGCCGTTCGCGAACAGCTTCGACTTCGGACTTCCGTTCTTCTTCGGCCGGACGGTCTACACCGCGATCGAGGGCCGCACCGCAGGCAGCGCGCAGGGGCCCTATCTGGCCTTCTGACGAGGACGCGGATATCGCGCGTGATCGCCACGCCTCGGTTCGCGCGATCGCGCGGCCGCCGGCGTGCGGCTGCGGCACTCAATAATGGCGGGCGACCGGAACTCGCCGAACCGGCGGCCTTTCGACCGGCCCGGCCCAGGGACCGGATCGATTGTGCGTCGATCGGGGAGCGGGTGGCAGCGTCACCGGGCCCTGGGGGCGTCTCAGCAGATCGCCCGTCTTCCGGACGCGATCGAGCTGCATCTCGAAAAACGCGATACGCGAGTCGGCGACCGCGATCATCTGCTCGCGAAAGGCTCGCGCGGCATCGTCTCCGGGTGCGTCCATGGCCGTCAACGCCCGCCGATAGTCCCGATCGAGGTCCAGCATGGTCTCGCATTCGCCGATGAATCGAAAGCGCAGGACCGCAAGCTGGGTGCGCAGTTCGACGGGCGCCTTCCCGAACTCCATCTTGCGAAGCAACGGCACCGACAGGCCGAGGATCCTGGAAAACCGGCTCCGGCTCAGCTTCGCCGTCTCCCGTATCGAGCGAAGTTCCGTCGCCGTCATCGTCGACACATCGCACCTCTACGCTACCGCTCCGCCTTGATGGCGCTGACATCGATCGGCGCCACGATACCCATCGTCGATCGCCGGACGCATGATGCATTTGGACTATGCCACCGACAAATCTCCGCAGACGCGGCCCCGAAACCCGATCCTTGTCTAGTCGCGGCGTCTCGCTTAGCCTCTCGGCACGTTCGACCGGTCCGATGTTCGAGCCGGGTGCTTCGAGATCCCGTCTGTCGCCGCGCGCATCGAAGGGTAGCATATGCGTCAGGATCAGGCCCATGAGCGTGTCCACGACCTGATCTACAACGCGGCGATACAGCCCGAATTATGGCGCGACGTGCTGGCGTATCTGCAGACCGCGATCGGCGCCGAGTCGGGAGCGGTCTCGCGTCTGAGCGTCGTCGACGGCAGCGGCGCGGCGATCGCGGCGGGCGCGGACTCCTCCGTCCTCGACGACTATTTCAACTATTACGCCGCGATCAATCCGCTCGTCCGCGTTGCGGATCCGGCCGGCTATGCACGCGAGTGGCAACCGGCGATCCTGCGCGACGAAGACACGCTTCCGCGCGACGAGCTGGAGCGGTCCGAATATTACAACGATTTCCTGCGCCATATCGGCGCCGCATGGGGAATGGGCATCCGCCTCGGACTGCAGGGCACGGATCTCTACGTCATCGATCTCGGTCGTTCGGCAGCGCGAGGACGGTTCGAGGCGGACGAGATCGCCGTCGTCGAACGCCTGCATCCGCACCTCATCCGCGCGCACGCCCTCGGGCGCCGGTTCGCCTCGCTCCAGGGGCTCAAGGCCGGGCTGATCGAGGGGCTCGATCGCGCCAACGAAGCGATGATGCTGCTCGATGGCGACGGCACGCTGCTCTACGCCAATGCCGCAGGCGAACGCGGCCTGTCGTCGGGCGATCGGCTCAGGCTGACGGACGGCAGGCTGGTCGCGTCGGACCCGCGGATAGAGGCCGCATTGGGCACCGCCATCGCGCAGGCATCGGCCTCGCACGATCGTACCGCCAATACGCTGATGGTCCCCGGCAGCGACGGCACCGCCCTCGCACTGACGGTAGCGCCGCTCTGCCTCGAGGAAGCATCGATATTCGCGCGCGGGGCGGCGGTGCTCGTCACCATCACCGACCCGACCCGCAGGACGGGCCTGTCCCGGGAACGGCTGATCGAGACATTCGGGCTGACCCGGGCCGAGGCACGCCTTGCCGACGCGCTCGTCTCCGGACTGAGCCTGCGCGCCGCGTCCGACCGCTACGGCATCAGTATCCACACCGCGCGGACGCAACTCGCGAGCGTCTTCTCCAAGACCGATACGCACCGCCAGCTCGATCTGGTCCGCGTACTCGAAACCGCGGAACCGGCGCACTAGCGGGTCGGGCGGGAGCGCCTGCGGATCAGGCGATCGAACAGGAAGGCGATCAGCGCGATCGCCGCGAGCAGCGCGATGCTCGGGCGGCCGGCATCGGGATCGTGCCAGTCCGCCGTGACGTAGGCCGCCACCGCGACCAGGCCCGCGACCACCGGCAGCGGAAACAGCGGGGATCGGAACGTCGTCCGCCCGGTCTGACCGCGGATCCGCCCGACCGCCACCGCGACGACGAGCAGGAGCCCGGTGAAGACCTCGCCCGACAGGATGATGAGCAATCGGCGCGGATCGACCATCGCGAACCCGCCGGCGACGACCCCGAGCGACAGCGCCGCGACCCAGGGCGAGCCGAAACGCGGATGGAGCGAGGCCAGCCGCGACGAGATCGCCGCCGGCCAGATACCGTCGCGCCCGGTCGAATACAGCAACCGGCTCGATGCGATGAGATAGGCGACCACGTTGTTGAGGATCGCCAGCACGACCGCGGCGGTCGCCAGCCGCGCGATCGCGGGACTCGTCGCGACCATCAGGTAGCGCGCGATCGGGGCGTCCGCCGCCAGGATATCGGCGAGATCGTGGATTCCGGTCGTCACCAGGATCAGCGGACCGCAGATCGCCGCCAGCGATATCCCTGCCGTCACCGCCACGAGCAGCCCGACGCGCGACGACCTGCCGGTCAGATCCTCGGCGAAGAACGTCACCATCGTCGCGCCCGAACATGCGAACGCGGACGACACCATCGCCAGCATCATCGTCCACGGCGGCGTCGGCACCAGATGGCCGTGCGAGAGCATCACCGGATGCATGACGGCCTGCGAAAGCCCGCGTGCCGGCGTCGTCAGCGCGACACCGGCCAGCAGCACGAGCGCCAGCAGTTCCACGAACAGGACCATGCCGGTGATCCACGCGTCGACACGGATCTGGATCGTCGCCAGCATCGTCGCGAACGCCAGCGCCGCCAGCGCCGCCGGCACCACCGGGAGCCACGGCACCAGGACGTGCGCGTAGTTGGCGAAGCCGATCGCCAGGAATCCCAGCAACGCGGGCGTTGTGACCAGTTGCAGCGTCGCGACCGCGAAGCCGGCCGCCGACCCCAGCACCGCGGCGACCCCCGGATAGATCCCGCCGGCGCTGGGAAAGGCGGCGCCGAGCTCGGCCGCCAGCAGCGATGCGAGCAGGATCACGCCGCCGCCGACGATGACGGCGAGCGCGGTGCCGGTGCCTGCGAGATGAAGGATCGTCGCGCCGGTCACGAACACCGAAGCCGTCGGCGACAGCGCCGAAAGCGTGAGCAGGATCACGCTGGATCCGCGCAGGCTGCGGTTAAGCCTTTGGGTGATGGGCAAGGCACCGGCCAGGAAGAGAGACGCCGCGGAACACCCGGACAGATTGGCGCCGCGCCGCCGGTGCGTCCAGCCATTCCGCGGATCGGGACGCGTCCCGATGCGGACCCGAAACGATCGGGTGCCGCCTTCCGAAAGCCGTGGCTTGAGAATGATCGTCATCCCCCCTAGCCAGTCCGGCCATGGCCGACCTTGCGATCCTGTACGAGCATCCGACCTGGTTCGAGCCGCTGTTCCGGGCGCTGTCGGCGCGAGGGATCGCTTTCGAGCGCATCCATGCGGACGGCCTGTCCTTCGATCCATCGGGCGCGCGCCCGGCCCCGCCGCTGGTCTTCAACCGCATCGCAATGTCGAGCTTCCTGCGGATGCCCGAGCATCCGATCTTCTTCGCGCGCGCGCTGCTGGCGCATTGGGAACGACAGGGGGGCCGGGTCGTCAACGGGATCCGCGCGCTCGAGGTGGATGCGTCCAAGGCGAACCAGCTCTCGCTGATCGCGGGTCTCGGCCATGCCGTGCCGGCGACGCGCGTCGTCCACCGCCACGCCGACCTCGCCGCCGCGACCGAGGGATTGCGCTGGCCGCTGGTGGTCAAGGCCAATATCGGCGGATCGGGCGCGGGGATCGCGCGCTACGACGATCCGGCGGCGCTGCGACAGGCGGTGGCGGACGGGACCGTGCCCGAGAGCATCGACCGCGTGCTGCTCGTCCAGGAACATGTCCCGGTGCGCGGCGGCGCGATCACCCGGATCGAGACGCTGGGCGGCCGCTATCTCTACGCCATC
>CAZZZX010000244.1:0-5166 GCA_964658585.1 uncultured Novosphingobium sp. | reverse complement strand
AATTCGGCTGGGATGCGCGCGTCGCCGCCATTGCGGTGCCGACCCAGCAGGCGGTGGCCGAGCCGACCGCGCCGTTCGCCGGCCGCTTCGACTGGCCGCTGCGCGGCGATATCATCGGCCGCTTCGGTCCGGCGGGCGACGGCCGCCGCAACGACGGCATCAACATCGCGGCGGCACGCGGCGATCCGATCCACGCCGCCGCCGACGGCGTGGTCGCCTATGCGGGCTCGGCGATCGCGGTCTATGGCGGGCTGATCCTCATCAAGCATGGCGATGGCTGGATCACCGCCTATGGCCATGCCGAGCAGATCCTCGTCACGCGCGGCCAGGCGGTGAAGCGCGGCGACGTCATCGCGCGCGCGGGCGCAACCGGCTCGGTCAACAAGCCGCAGCTCCATTTCGAGATCCGCGACAAGCGCACCCCGGTCGATCCGCTGCGCTATCTGCCCAACCGGGGCTGATCGCGCCGATGACCACCGCGGCCGCTCTGATGTTCGCGCTCTTCTTTACCAGCCTGACGATGTCCGCCGCGATGGCGGTCGCCTGGGCGAGCTTCGGCCATCCGCGACACGTCCGCAGCTGGGCGATCGCGTTCGGGCTGGCCGCGACCCAGACGCTGGTCAACACGCTGGCGATCGAGGCCGGCCGGCCGGCGCTGCTGATGATCGCCGCCTTCGTGCTGGTCGTGCTGCCGAGTCCTCTGGTGGCGATCGGTGCGCGCCAGCGCGCGCGCCTGCCGTCGCACAAGCGTGGCTTCGCCGCCGCCGGCGGGGCCGCGGCGCTCGTCGTCGTGATGGCGGTCCTGGTACCCGCGATCCGGCCGATCGGCCTGGCGAGCGCGAGCTGGTTCTCGGCCGCCTGCCTGGTCGTCGCGGCACGCTTCATCCGGCCGCCCGGCCGCCCCGCCGTCACCGCCGAGCGCGTGATGCATGGCGCGCTGCTACTGCTCGCCGGCGTCGAGGCGCTGACCGGCGCGCTGACCTGGGCGCATCTCGACATGCCCGAGGTAGCGGCGGTCGAGACGCTCTACCATGCCGTGCTGGCGATCGCGCTACCGCCCGCGACCCTATGCGTCGGCGTTGCCGCGATCCTGCTGGTCGCCTCCGATCTCGCGGTCGAGCTCGGCTGGCAGGCGGCGCGCGATCCGCTGACCTGCATCTACAACCGCCGCGGCTTCCAGGACGGCGCGACCCGATCGCTCGCCGCCGCGCAGCGCATCCGTCTGCCGGTGACGCTGGTGCTCGCCGACATCGATCATTTCAAGGCGATCAATGACCGCCACGGCCACTCGGCGGGTGACCGCACCTTGTGCTTCATTGCCGCGCTGCTCGAACAGGGCGTGCGCCAAGGCGACATCGTCGCGCGGATCGGCGGCGAGGAGTTCGCGCTGCTGCTCGTCGACAGCACCGCGGACTATGCCCGGGAGGCGATCGAGCGCATCCGCATCGCGATCGCCAGGGGCTTCATCGAGGACGGCGCGCCCGCCCCGGTGACGGTGAGCTTCGGCATCGGCGCGATCGTCTACGACCGCGACGCCCCCGACGCATTGCTCGCCTCGGCCTTCGACCTGGCGGACCGGGCGCTGTATCTGTCCAAGACGGGCGGTCGCAACCGCGTGACGGTCGCGGAATAGCGCCGAGGGGTCGCCGAACGAGGGCGGAGGATCAGCCCTGGCGCGCCGGGCCGCGACCGCGGCCACCGCCGCCGCCACGATACGGGCGGTCACCCGCCGCGCGTTCGCCGCCGGCGGCGCCGGTCGGGCTCCAGCCGCCGGGGCGCGGGGTGCCGGCATGGCCGCGGCCGCCGAGCGGATTGGCGACCGGGCCGCGCGGGCTCGCGTCGCGCGAGGTGTCGCGGTTGGTGCCGCCGCGGTGGACCTGCGCGTGCTGCGGACGACCGCGGCCACCCCCGCGCCCGTCGTTGCGGCCACGCGAGCCGAGCGCATCGCGCTCGCGATCGTCGCGACCCGCCAGCTTGGGCGCGGGCAGGCGATTGCGCTCGACGAGGAAGTTCTCGGGCAGCGGCAGCTCGGTGGGCTTGATCCGCATCAGCTTCTCGACGTCGCGCATCTGCAGGCGTTCCTCGGGCGAGACGAAGGCCAGCGCGATGCCCGCCGCACCCGCGCGCGCGGTGCGGCCGATGCGGTGGACATATTGCTCGGGCACGTCGGGGATGTCGAAGTTGAAGACGTGCGTCACGCCGTCGACATCGATGCCGCGCGCGGCGATGTCGGTCGCGACCAGGATCGGCACGCTGCCCGAACGGAACGCGGCGAGCGTCTTCTCGCGCTGCGGCTGGCTCTTGTTGCCGTGGATCGCGCCCGCCGGGATGTCCGCGGCCTCCAGATGGCGGACGATGCGGTCGGCGCCATGCTTGGTGCGGCTGAACACCAGCGCGCGGCCGATCTGGCCGGCGGCGATGCCCTCGCGCAGCTTGAGCGTGAGCAGCGCCTGCTTCTCGCTCTGGTTGACGTACGTCAGGAACTGATCGACCCGCTCGGCAGTGGTGGCGACGGGCGCGACCGCGACCTTGACCGGATTGCTCAGGAACTTGTCGGCGAGCTCGCCGATCGTCTTGGGCATGGTGGCGGAGAAGAACAGCGACTGGCGCGCCTTGGGGAGCAGCGGGACGACGCGCTTCAACGCATGGATGAAGCCGAGGTCGAGCATCTGGTCGGCCTCGTCGAGCACGAAGATCTCGACATGGCGCAGGGTGAGCGCGCGCTGGTCGATCAGGTCGAGCAGGCGGCCCGGCGTGGCGACGAGGATGTCGACCCCGGCCTGCATCTGGCGGATCTGCTTGCCGACCGGCACGCCGCCGAACACGGTGGCGACCGACAGGCGCAGGTTGGCGCCATAGGTGCGCAGGCTCTCGGCGATCTGGCTGGCGAGTTCGCGGGTCGGCGCGAGGATCAGCATCCGGCAGCCCTGCGCGGGGCGCGGCTTGGCGGTCTTGGCGAGGTGATGGAGCGAGGGCAGGCCGAACGCCGCGGTCTTGCCGGTGCCGGTCTGCGCGATGCCGAGCAGGTCGCGGCCCTCGAGCAGCGGCGGGATCGCCTGCGCCTGGATCGGGGTCGGCTTGGTATAGCCTTCGGCGGCGAGCGCCTGCTGGATCGGCGCGGCGAGGCCGAGGTCTGAGAATTGGGTCATGGAATGGAGAACTCGCAGGATGCGGGCGCGCAGGGACGCATCACGTCCCCGCACGGCGGCGGGTTGTGACGACCCGCGTGAATTGGGTAGCCTGTACGGCACGTTCCTTAGAGCCGGCAGCTTCGTCCACCCGAGGGAGGATCGCTTCACGCTGCGCCCGGCGGTGACCGCAAAGGGCCATGAACGTGGAGGCCCTTTAGACGCAAACGCGTTGCGTTGCAACAACTCGTTTCGGACGTGTCCGATCGTCTCCATTTCATGCCCTCGCCCCAAACCTCGAGGGCGTCTGGCCGAGCCTGCGCTTGAACGCGTGGATGAAGGCGCTGACGCTCCCATAGCCGGCGCCGAACGCGGCGTCGGTGGCGCTGCCGTCATGCAATACGACCCCGCCTGTTCGCTCTGACCGTCAGCCCCTTGCGCGCGGCCTCGTTACGGCCCAAGTCGCAGCCATGCTGATCGAGACCGAGACCACCCCCAACCCGTCCACGCTCAAGTTCCTTCCCGGCCAGCCGGTGATGGACGCAGGCACCCGCGATTTCGCGGATCCCGAGGAAGCAGAGGCGTCGCCGCTCGCCGAGGCGCTGTTCTCGCTGGGCGATGTCGCGGGCGTGTTCTTCGGGCGCGAATTCGTTTCGGTCACCGCCGCGCCGGGCGCCGACTGGCGCGAATTGAAGCCGCAGGTGCTCGGCGTGCTGCTCGATCACTTCACCGGCGGGCTGCCGCTGTTCCGGCCGGGCTCGGCGGGCGGCATCGCGGTTGCGCCCGAGGATTATGGCGAGGATCCCGAAGACGCCGACATCGTCGAGCAGATCAAGGATCTGATCGACACGCGCGTGCGCCCCGCGGTCGCCAACGACGGCGGCGACATCGTCTATCGCGGCTTCCAGAAGGGCACCGTGTTCCTGGCGATGCACGGCGCCTGCTCGAGCTGTCCGTCCTCGACCGCGACGCTCAAGCAGGGCATCGAACAACTGCTCAAGCATTATGTGCCCGAGGTCACCGAGGTCCGGGCGGTCTGAGCGAGACGAAGGGGGAACGACATGGCGGATCCGATCGGCGACGCAGCGCTCGACACGCTGTTCCGCACCGCACGCAGCCAGAATGGATGGCAGGACCGCATCCTGCCCGAGGGCATCCTGCAGCAGCTCTGGTCGCTGGTCGCGATGGGGCCGACGTCGGCCAATTGCGAGCCCGCGCGCATCGTCTGGTGCGTGACGCGCGAGGCGCGCGAGAAGCTCGCCGGCTGCGTATCCGACAAGAACGCCCCCAAGATCCTCGACGCGCCGGCGACCGCGATCATCGGCCATGATCTGAAGTTCTACGACAAGCTGCCGCAGCTTTTCCCGCACACAGACGCACGGCCCTGGTTCACCGGCAGCGAGGCCCATGCGCGCGAGACCGCGTTCCGCAACGGCACGCTGCAGGGCGCCTATCTGATCCTCGCCGCGCGTGCGCTCGGGCTCGATGCCGGGCCGATGTCGGGCTTCGATGTCGAGAAGGTCGCCGAGACCTTCTTCGCGGGCAGCGACGTGCGGCCTAATTTCATCTGCTCGATCGGCTATGGCGATCCCGACAAGGTGTTCGAGCGGTTGCCTCGCCTCGCCTTTGAAGACGCCAATACCGTGATCTGACGCGGACGCGATGCGGACCCTCGTCCTCGATACCGCGACCGCGTCCTGTTCGGCGGCGCTGGTCGAGAATGGCGCGGTGATCGGCCATGCCGGCGCGCTGGTCGGGCGTGGCCATGCCGAGCGGCTGATGCCGATGGTCGAGACCTTGCTCCACGATGCTGGCGACGTGGTGCCCGATCGCGTGCTCGTCGATTGCGGGCCGGGCAGTTTTACCGGCGTACGGGTCGGGCTCGCCGCGGGGATCGGGCTCGGTATCGGCTGGGGCGTACCGGTCGCGGGCTATTCCTCGCTGAGCGTGCTCGCCGCGGCGATCTTCGCACGCACGCCGGGCCTGTCGAGCTGCGCGGCGGCGATCGCCGCAGGCCATGGCGAGCTGTTCGTCCAAC
>CAZZZX010000243.1:1051-5167 GCA_964658585.1 uncultured Novosphingobium sp. | reverse complement strand
CTTCGGTAAAGGCGCCGGGGTCGTGCGGGAACTGGCGGACGACACGCGCGCGCTCGACCGGCAGCGTCGCCTGCGCCAGCGCGGGCGCGTATATCAGCAGCGCGGCGAGCAGGCGCCGCATCAGTCGCGCAGCAGTTCGTTGATGCCGGTCTTGGAGCGGGTCTGCGCGTCGACCGTCTTGACGATCACCGCGCAGTAGAGGCCGGGGCCGCCATCGGGATCGGGCAGCGTGCCCGGCACCACCACCGCATAGGGCGGCACCTCGCCGCGCGTCACGGTGCCGGTCGCGCGATCGACGATCTTGGTCGAGGCGCCGAGATAGACGCCCATCGACAGCACCGCGCCCTCGCGCACGATCACGCCCTCGGCGACCTCGGAGCGCGCACCGATGAAGCAGCCGTCCTCGATCACCACCGGAGCGGCCTGCAGCGGCTCGAGCACGCCACCGATCCCGGCACCGCCAGAAAGATGCACGTTCCTGCCGATCTGCGCGCACGAGCCGACGGTGGCCCAGGTATCGACCATCGTGCCCTCGCCCACATAGGCGCCGATATTGACGAAGCTCGGCATCAGCACCGCGCCCTTGCCGACGAACGCGCCACGCCGGACGACCGCGCCGGGGACGACGCGGAAGCCCGCCTCGCGGAAGGTCTCGCCGGTCCAGTAATCGAACTTGGACTGGACCTTGTCGAACGCCGCCATGCCGCCCGCACCGCCCATCACCTCGTTATCGCGCAGCCGGAACGAGAGCAGCACCGCCTTCTTGAGCCACTGGCTGACCTGCCAGGCACCGTCCGCGCCCTTCTCGGCGACGCGCAGGCTGCCCTCGTCGAGATGGCGGATCGCGATCTCGACGGCCTCACGCACCGGGCCGACCGTGCCGTGGTGGAGCGTGTCGCGCGTCTCCCAGGCGTCGTCGATTATCTTCGCGAGATCGGTCGTCACGTCAGGCGTCTCCCAAGAGGTCGTGCAGCCAGTCGCCGAGATCGGCGATGGTGAAATCGATGAACGAGCGATCGCCGCTGCGCCCCTGCTCGGAGCCGTTGTCGATCCACACCGTCGCCATGCCGATCGCCTTGGCGGGCGCGAGGTTGCGCGCCATGTCCTCGACGAAGCAGGCGCGCGTCGGATCGACCCCGGTCGCCGCGCAGAACCCCGCATAGGCCGAGGGATCGGGCTTGGGGATGTACGCGCAGGCATGGATGTCGTGCACCGCCTCGAACGTCTCGGACAGGCCGAGCTTGGCGAGCACGCGGCGCGCATAGCTCTCGTCGCCATTGGTGAAGACCAGCTTGCGGCCGGGCAGCCGCGCGATCAGCCGCGCCAGCCGCGTGTCCTCCTCGATCGCATCGAGCTCGATCGCGTGGACGTCCGCCAGGAAGACGTGCGGATCGACATCGTGGATCTTCATCAGCCCCGACAGCGTCGTGCCATGGTCGAGGAAGAAGCGCTTCTGCGTCGCGTACGCCTCGGCCTCGCCCAGCCCCAGCGTGCGCGCGACGAAGGCGGTCATGCGCTTGTCGATCAGCCCGAACAGGTCCGCGCGCGCCGGGTACAGCGTGTTGTCGAGGTCGAAGATCCAGGCATCGACATGGGCGAGCTGCGGCGACATGGTCGCCCGCGCCTAGCCCGGCGGGCGAGAGGCGGCAAGCGCGGCGGCGGCGCGGGCCGGGCCCGGATCGCAACCGTCCGATCCCGGCCGATCCTAGCGCAGGAACTCGCGCACGAAGTCGGTCGCCGGCGCCGCCTCGATGCCAGCGGGGGTATCGTATTGCTCGATCCGACCGTTCGAGAGGATCGCCACCTTGTCGGCGAGCGCGAACGCCTCCTCGCGGTCATGGGTGACGAAGATCGAGGTCAGCCCGACGCGATCGTGGATCTCGCGCAGCGCACCACGCAGTTCGCGCCGCACCTTGGCGTCCAGGGCGCCGAACGGCTCGTCGAGCAGCAGGATGCTCGGCTCGCGCGCCAGAGCGCGCGCGAGCGCGACGCGCTGGCGCTGGCCGCCCGAGAGCTGCGCGGGATAGCGCCCGCCGAGATCGGGAAGCTGGACGAGCCGCAGCAGCTCGTCGACGCGCGCCCCGCGTGCCGCGCGGTCCGGCCGCTCGCGGCGCTTCATCACGGTGAGCCCGAAGGCGATGTTCTGCGCCACCGTCATGTGGCGGAACAGCGCATATTGCTGGAACACGAAACCGATGTCGCGGCGCTGCACCGGCCGATCGGTGACGTCGACGCCGCCGAACAATATGTGTCCGCTGTCCGCGGTCTCGAGCCCGGCGATGATGCGCAGCAGCGTCGTCTTGCCCGACCCCGACGGCCCGAGCAGCGCGACGAACGCGCCATCGTCGATCTTGAGGCTGACGCCGTTGAGCGCCGAGCTCGTGCCGAAGGTCTTGACGATCGCATCGATGGTGATGGTCATAGGATCTAGTGCCCCGCAGCGGCGAGCTGGTCGCGGTGACGCCATTCGAGCAACGCGCGCAACGCCAGCGTGACGAGCGCGAGCCCCGCGAGCAGCGAGGCGACCGCGAACGCGCCGACGAAATCATATTCGTTGTAGAGCTGCTCGACCTGGAGCGGCATGGTGTTGGTGAGCCCGCGGATGTGCCCCGACACCACCGACACCGCACCGAACTCGCCCATCGCGCGCGCATTGGTGAGCAGCACGCCGTACATCAGCCCCCAGCGGATATTGGGCAGCGTGACGTGCCAGAAGGTCTGCAGCCCCGAGGCGCCGAGGCTGAGCGCCGCCTCCTCCTCGGATCGGCCCTGCGCGGTCATCAGCGGGATCAGTTCGCGCGCCACATAGGGGAAGGTGACGCACACCGTCGCCAGCACGATGCCGGGCACCGCGAACAGGATATGGATGCCGTGGGCGAGCAGGACCGGCCCGAACCAGCCGCGCGAGCCGAACAGCAGCACGTACATCAGGCCGACCACGACCGGCGAGATCGAGAAGGGCAGATCGATCAGGCTGACCAGCAGGCTCTTGCCGCGGAACTCGTGCTTGGTCACCGCCCAGGCCGCACACAGCCCGAACACGCAGTTGAGCGGCACCGCGATCAGCGCGGTGAGCAGCGTCAGCCAGATCGCCGCGATCGCATCGGGCTGGACGACGGCGGCGAGGAAGCCGTCGACACCCTTGGCGAACGCCTCCACGAACACCAGCACCAGCGGCAGCACGATGATGAGCGCCAGCCACAGCAGCGCGAGCCCGATCAGCAAGCGGCGCATCGCCGGCTCCTCGCGGACCGCGCTCATGCCTGCGCGCCGAGCCGGCGGCGCTCGCGGCCCTGGATCAGGTTGATCGCGGTGAGCAGCGCGAACGAGGCGAGCAGCATCACCGCGGCGATCGCGGTCGCGCCCTCGTAATCGAACTGTTCGAGCTGGGTGACGATGAGCAGCGGCGCGATCTCGGAGGCGAACGGCATGTTGCCCGCGATGAAGATCACCGAGCCATATTCGCCGACCCCGCGCGCGAAGGCGAGCGCGAAGCCGGTGAGCAGCGCCGGCGCGATTTCGGGCAGCAGCACGCGCGCGAAGATCGTGCCGCGCGACGCGCCGAGCGTGGCCGCCGCCTCCTCGATGTCGTCGCCGAGATCGGCGAGCACCGGCTCGACCGTGCGCACCACGAACGGCAGGCCGATGAACAGCAGCGCGGTGACCACGCCGGCCGGCGTATAGGCGATCTTGATGCCCAGCCTCGCGAGCGGCGCCCCGATCCAGCCATTGTCCGCATAGAGCGCGGTGAGCGCGATGCCCGCCACCGCGGTCGGCAGCGCGAAGGGCAGGTCGACCAGTGCCGAGGCGAGCTTGCGCCCGGGAAAATCGTAGCGCACCAGCACCCAGGCGACGAGCAGCCCGAGCACGCAGTTGATCGCCGCCGCCGCCAGCGCCGCGCCGAAGCTCAGCCGGTAGGCGGCGAGCGCACGCGGCGAAAAGGCGACCTCGGCGAAATGCGCCGGCCCGAGCCCGACCGACTTGGCGACGACCGCCGCGAGCGGGAGCAGCACGACCAGGCAGAGCCACGCGATGGTGACGCCGAGCGTCAGCCCGCGCCCGGGCATCGCCGCGCCGCGGCGGTGCAGGTCGATCGTTCCGGCATTCGGCTTCAAT
>CAZZZX010000243.1:0-1041 GCA_964658585.1 uncultured Novosphingobium sp. | reverse complement strand
GGCGGCGCGCGCGCCGCCGCCCGGTCGAGAGCGCCGGGGCAGCGAGGGTCATCGACGGTCGGCGCCCGGTGTCATGGCGTCCATTCAGAGCCGAGCGCGGCACACGAGTCCAGACGACTGCGCTTGGGCGCGCGAAAGGAAAGCTTTGAGACGGGGCGTCGCGAAGAAGAACCGTGCGCTTCGCGCCGTGTCGAGCGGACGCGCCGGTCGACAACCTGCTGCGGCCGACGTCCCGACGGCGGGCTATCGGCCGCGATCCGGCCACCATCCGATGATTATGCCAGGCGCCTCACACCACCGCCGGCTGCGCATCCCCGCCCGGCGCGTCCGCGATCTCGAACGCCGCGGCATCCGCCAGGCTGGTGTGCGCGAGCGTGCGCAGCGTGTCCTCGCGGACCTGGACCATCACGCGGCGGATCGCGCAGCGCGCCTCCGAATGGCAATCGGCGCAGCGCGCATAGAAGGTCTCGCTCGCGCACGGCACCAGCGCGATCGGCCCGTCGGTGATGCGGATGACGTCGGCGAAGCTGATCTCGCCGGCGTTCTTGGCCAGCACATAGCCGCCGCCCGGGCCGCGGCGGCTGGTCACGAACCCGGCGCGCTTGAGATCGAGCAGGATGAGCTCGAGATATTTGCGCGGCACGCGCTGGTCCGCGGCGATCTCCTGCGCCTGGACCGATCGTCCGGCATCGGCTTCGGCGAGATGGAGCAGCGCGCGCAGCGCATAGCGGGTCTTCTGGGAAAGCATGACTCGACACCCCATATGCGTCCCGACATTGACCGGCAATGACCGGGAGGCCGCCGCGCTTCCCTTTGCCGGGCACAATCGCTATGCCCGCGCGACTTCGACGGACCCGATGACTTTTGAGGCTTGATGGCGAAAGAAGAACTTCTCGAGATGCGCGGCCACGTGGTCGAGCTGCTGCCCAATGCGATGTTTCGCGTGCGCCTCGAAAACGATCACGAAATCCTGGGGCACACCGCCGGCAAGATGCGCAAGAACCGCATCCGCGTGCTGGTCGGCGACGAGGTGCTCGTCGA
>CAZZZX010000242.1:0-5170 GCA_964658585.1 uncultured Novosphingobium sp. | reverse complement strand
CGATTTCGGCGCGGTCGGCTATGCGGTGAGCCGCGCCAAGCCCGAGGACCTGATGCACATCTGCGGCCCCGACGAGCCGCTCCCGGCACAGGGCGTCATCAGCATCCTCGGCCCGGGCACCGGTCTGGGCGTCGCGCAGCTGCTCCGCGTCGACGATCTCGTCCACGTCATCGAGACCGAGGGCGGGCATGTCGATTTCGCCGCGCTCGATCCGCTCGAGGACCGCATCCTCGCGCGGTTGCGGACGCGCTATCGACGGGTCTCGACCGAGCGGCTGGTGTCGGGCCCGGGCCTGATGAACATCTATGAGTCGCTCGCGCAGATCGAGGGGCGGACCGTCGAATTCACCGACGACATCGCGCTGTGGAAGTCGGCGCTCAAGGGCGACGACGTGCTCACCGCCGCGGCGTTCGACCGCTTCTGCCTCGCGCTGGGCTCGATCGCCGGCGATCTGGCGCTGGCGCACGGCGCGGCGGCGACGGTCATCGGCGGCGGCGTCGGCGCGCGGGTCGCGGACCATCTGCCCGGCAGCGGCTTCCATGGCCGCTATATCGGCAAGGGCCGATTCGAGGCACGGATGAGCCAGCTGCCGGTCAAGCTCATCACCCATTTCCAGCCCGGCCTGCTGGGCGCCGCGGCGGCGTTCGCGGAGAAATTCTGCCGCTGATCGGCGCCTGCCGGCCGTTCGCAGGCGCAGCATAAGCGCTTGTCTCGCGCTGCCACGCGTCTAGATCGGACGCCATGGACCATCTCTCGACCGCGCTGGAGCTGAAACCCCGGGTCGAGCCTGGTCCGCACGCCGGCATCGGCTTCCGGGAATTCGTCGCGATGCTCGCGGCGATGACCGCGATGACCGCGCTGGGTATCGACACGATGCTGCCCGCGCTGCCGCAGATCGGCCATTCGCTCGGCGTCGGCGACGAGAATGAGCGGCAATGGATTATCACGTCGTTCGTGCTCGGCTTCGGTGCCGCGACGATCGTCTATGGACCGCTGTCTGACCGCTACGGGCGCAAGGCGCTGATGCTGGGCGGCATGGCCGGCTATGCGCTGTGCTGCATCGGCATCGTCTTCGCGCCGAGCTTCGCGGTGTTGCTGACGTTGCGCGTGCTGCAGGGCGCCTCGATCGCGGCGACGCGTGTCGTCGCGACCTCGATGGTGCGCGATTGCTATGGCGGCCGGCAGATGGCGCGCGTGATGTCGCTGGCGATGATGATCTTCCTCGCGGTGCCGATCCTGGCACCGTCGATCGGCCAGGTCATCATGCTGGTCTTCCCGTGGCGCGGGCTGTTCCTCGCGCTCGCGGTGTTCGCGGCGGTCGTTCTGACCTGGATCGGCCTGCGCCTGCCCGAGACCCTGCATTCCGAATATCGCCGGCCGATCGAGCTTCGTGCCGTGCTACGCGCCTTCACGACCGCGCTGACGACGCGTCAGGCGTGTGGCTATATGGTGGTGCAGGCGTTGCTCCAGGGGGCGCTGCTCGGCTTCATCAGCTCGATCGAGCAGATCTTCGCCGACATCTTCCACGCCGCCCGTCTCATGCCGCCGATCTTCGCGCTGATCGCGGGTGCGATGGGGCTCGCGTCGCTGCTCAATTCGCGATTCGTCGAGCGGCTGGGCACCCGGCGGCTCGGCCACGCCGCGATCGTCGGGATGACCGTCGCCGCGCTGCTCCACGTACTGGTCGTGCTCGCCGGACAGGAGACGATCTGGACCTTTGCCATCTTCCAGGCGATCGCGCTGTTCTGCTTCGGGCTTTCGGCGGGCAATTTCAGCGCCATCGCGATGGAGCCGCTCGCCGCGCTCGCGGGGACCGCCGCATCGGTCCAGGGTTTCGTGATGATGGTCGGCGGATCGATCCTCGGCACTGCGATCGGCCAGCAGTTCAACGGCACCACGCTGCCGATGACCGCGGGCTTCGCGATCACCGGCATCCTCGGCATCGTCGTCATCCTCGTCACCGAGCGCGGCCGTATGTTCCAACCGCAGATGGGCGACTGAGCGATCAGTCCACGAACAGCAGCGCCGGAACCTCGATCAGCCGCCTGATCGCCTGGATGAATTTCGCCGCGTCCATCCCGTCGACGACGCGATGGTCGAAGGACGAGGACAGGTTCATCATCCTGCGCACCTCGATGCGCCCCTCGATCACCATCGGGCGCTCGACCACGCGGTTGACGCCGACGATCGCGACCTCGGGGCGGTTGATGACCGGGGTCGAGACGATGCCACCGAGCGCACCCAGCGAGGTCAGCGTGATCGTCGAGCCCGACAGCTCCTCGCGCGCCGCCTTGCCGCGGCGGGTGGCGTCGGCCAACCGCACGATCTCGGCGGCGAGCGCCCACACGTCGCGCGCCTGCGCGTCGCGGATGACGGGCACCGAGAGGCCCGCGTCGGTCTGCGTCGCCATTCCCAGATGGACCGACGAATGGCGGCGCACCACGTTCGCGTCGTCGTCGTAGCGCGCATTGACCATCGGGAAGTCGCGCGCCGCCAGGCACAAGGCGCGCATGAGGAACGGGAGCATGGTGAGCTTGGGGCGCTCTCCCCGAGCCGCGTTCATCGCCTGGCGCAGCGCCTCCAGCGCGGTGACGTCGGTCTCCTCGACATAGGCGAAATGCGGGATGCGGCGCTTGGCCTCCGCCATGTTCTCGGCGATGCGACGGCGCAGGCCGGTGACCTTGATCTCGTCGACCTCGTCTTCGGCGGGTGCGCGCGGGGACGCAGCAGGCGCGTCACCGCCCTGATAGCGCAGAAAGGCGTCGAGATCGGCATGGCGGACACGACCGCTGGCCGGGCTTACCGAAGCCAGGTCGACGCCAAGCTCCTTCGCCCGCTGACGCACCGCCGGCGAGGCGAGCACCTTGTCTCTCGCTGGACCGGAAGGGCCGGGCGCGGGTGTCGTTCCGGAGGACGGGTCGCCCGACGCGACCACCCCCGGCTCCGGCCTTACCGGCAGGGGAGCGACGGCGGCATCCGCCGGCGGCACGGCATCCGGCGCCTCGGGGCCATCGGCCACCGGCGAGGCGGTCTCGGGCGCAGCGGTCGCCCCCTCCCCGTCGCCCGTCTCGAACAGCGCCAGCGTCGAACCGATCGCGATGTTGTCGCCCACCGCGCCCGCGAGCTCGAGCACCTTGCCGGCGACCGGCGCGGACATCTCGACGGTCGCCTTGTCGGTCATCAGGTCGGCGAGCGGCTGGTCCTCCTCGACCATGTCGCCGATCTTGACGTGCCAGGCGACGATCTCGGCCTCGGCGATACCCTCGCCGATATCGGGAAGGCGGAAAGCGACGCGTCCCATGGTCAATCCTTCATCACGCGCTTGAGCGCTTCGGTCAGTCGCACGGGGCCGGGGAAATAGGCCCATTCGAGGCTGTGCGGATAGGGCGTGTCCCAGCCGGTGACGCGCTCGATCGGCGCCTCGAGATGGTGGAAGCAGCGCTCCTGCACCTGCGCGGAAAGCTCCGCGCCGAAACCGCCGGTGCGCGTCGCCTCGTGGACGATCATGCAGCGCCCGGTCTTCTCGACCGAGGCGACGATCGTGTCGGTATCGAGCGGCAGCAGCGTGCGCAGATCGATCACCTCGGCATCCACCCCTGCCGCCTCGACCACGCCCAATGCGACATGCACCATCGTGCCGTAGCACAGCACCGTCACCGCCTCGCCGCCACGCACCACCGCCGCCTTGCCGAGCGGGATGCTGTAATGCTCGTCGGGCACCTCGGACGAGGCATGACGCGACCAGGGCTGGACCGGGCGATCGTAATGCCCGTCGAACGGGCCGTTGTAGATGCGCTTGGGCTCGAAGAAGAGCACCGGGTCGGGATCCTCGATCGCGGCGATCAGCAGGCCCTTGGCATCGTAGGGGTTCGACGGAATGACGGTCTTCAATCCGCTGACATGCGTGAATATTCCTTCTGGCGACTGACTATGCGTCTGGCCGCCGAAGATGCCGCCCCCGAACGGGGAGCGCACCGTGATCGGGCAGGTGAACTCGCCCGCCGAGCGATAGCGCAGCCGCGCCGCCTCCGAGATCAGCTGATCCATGCCGGGATAGATATAATCCGCGAACTGGATCTCGGGCACCGGGCGCAGACCGTAGGTCGCCATGCCGACCGCGACGCCGATGATCCCGCATTCGTTGATCGGCGTATCGAACACCCGGGTCTTGCCGTATTTCTTCTGCAGGCCCGCAGTGGCGCGAAACACGCCGCCGAAGTAACCGACATCCTCGCCGAGCACGACGACGCCGTCGTCGCGGCTCATGCAGACGTCCATGGCGCTGTTGATCGCCTGGATCATGTTCATGACCGTCATACGCCGGCCACCCGGCGTTCCTCGGCCATCTGGCGCGACTGTTCCCTCAAATGGTCGGGCATGGTCTCGAAGACATCCTCGAAGATCGTCTCGAAGCCATGGGCGAACGACGTGCCGCTCATCGTGCCGAGCTTCTCGGCCTCGCGGCCCGCCTCGCGGACCAGTTCGGCCAGTTCCCTGGCGAGCGCCTCGTGGCTCGCCTCGTCCCATTCGCCGATCCCCACCAGGTGCGCCTTGAGCCGCTCGATCGGATCGCCGAGCGGGAACTGGCGCGCCTCCTCGGCGGAGCGATAGGCGGACGGATCGTCCGAGGTCGAATGCGCCTCGACGCGATAGGTGAAATGCTCGATCAGCGTCGGACCGTGATTACCGCGCGCGCGCTCGGCCGCCCATTCGGTCGCGGCATAGACCGCGAGCGGATCGTTGCCGTCGATCCGCAAGCCCGCGATGCCATAGCCGTTCGCCCTGGCGGCAAAGGTCGTCGCCTCGCCGCCCGCGAACCCCGCGAAGCTCGAGATCGCCCATTGGTTGTTGACGATGTTGAGGATGACGGGCGCACGATAGACGCTGGCGAAGATGCAGGCGGCGTGGAAATCGCCCTCCGCGGTCGTCCCGTCGCCGACCCAGCTCGCCGCGATCCGGGTGTCGCCCCGTGCCGCCGACGCCATCGCCCAGCCCACCGCCTGCGGATATTGCGTGCCGAGATTGCCCGAGATCGAGAAGAAACCCGCCTGCTTCGCCGAATACATCACGGGCAGCTGCCGGCCCTTCATGCGATCGCCCGCATTCGAGTAGATCTGGCACATCATGTCGACCAGCGGCCAGTCGCGGGCGATCAGCAGGCCCTGCTGGC
>CAZZZX010000241.1:0-5210 GCA_964658585.1 uncultured Novosphingobium sp. | reverse complement strand
TCAACACGTAGCTCTCGCGATCCCAACCGTCGAACTTGATCGACAGGTCGCGCACTGCCGCGTCGCCTCGAGTCTCGATGTCTGCCAACGTCGACTCCACGATGTCGCGAACCTTGCGATCAGCTTCCGCACGAACATCCGACGCCGCGCCGCGCTTGAGATAGATGGCCAAGTCACTCTCCTGCATTCGAATGCAAGGATGCGCGGATGCGGTTCTGCTGTCAATCGAAATTGGGGTTCTGCATACTGGCGAATTGCCGATGCTCGTCTGACGGCGACACATGGTCAAGCCAAAAGTCCCAGCCCTGCGCGCTGCGCCCAACGGCTCGGCGCAGGCTGACGGAACGGCTGGAATCGTCGTTGGCAAGCGTGGAGACCGGACTGTGTGAGGCGAATGGCGCTGACGCGCGCATCCTCGCCGTTCACAGGTTATTCGCAGCTCCGAAATTCGGTCGCTCATTCATTTTGGTCGAACCGCCGGTTCAGGGCGTCGGAGGCGGCCGCCATGGGACGGTTGACGGCCAGGCGAACGGGTGGCCTTCCTGTCGCAGGCGCCGCAGTGACGGCCGTGGAGAGAGCCAGAGATGCAGGAGAGTTTCGACTATATCGTCGTCGGAGCGGGACCGGGCGGGGTCGCGACGGCATGTCGCCTGGCAGATTCGGCAAGCGCGCCGCGGGTCGCGCTGATCGAGACCGGGCCGCCCAAGGCGGGTTTCCTGTCTGATATCCCGCTGGGAATCGCCGCGCTGGTTCGTGCGCGCGGACGCTCGAACTATGGCTATGATACGGTGCCGCAGCCGGGCCTGGGCGGGCGCACCGGCTACCAGCCGCGCGGACGCGGGGTCGGCGGCAGCAGCCTCATCAACGCGATGATCTGCATCCGCGGCCAGCCCGAGGATTATGACGGGTGGGCGGCGGCCGGATGCACAGGCTGGTCCTGGGCCGACGTTCTCCCGGTCTTTCGCCGGATCGAGAGCAACGAGCTCGGCGACAGCGCCTGGCATGGTAGCGCGGGTCCGTTGCCCGTGTCGCACCTCAGGCATCCTAGCCCGACCGCCGCGGCGTTCATCGAGGCCGCCGAGAAGCTGCAATTTCCCCACAACGACGATTTCAACGGCCCGACGCAGGAAGGCGTCGGCTTCTATCAGGTCTTCCAGCGCGACGGCCGGCGGGTGAATGCCGGGCGCGCCTATCTCGACGAGCGTCCGCGCCCCAATCTGACGATCCTCGCCGACACGCTCGTGCGGCGGATCAATTTCGACGGTCGCCGCGCGATGTCGGTGACGATCGGTGCCGGCCGCCGGCAACGGATCCTCGCAGCGCGGCGCGAGATCATCGTCTCGGGCGGCGCGTTCGGGTCGCCGCAACTGCTGATGCTCTCGGGCGTCGGTCCGGCCGAGCATCTGCGCCAGCGCGGAATCCCTGTCGTCCACGATCTGCCGGGCGTCGGCCAGAATTTGCAGGATCATCTCGATTATACCGCCAACGTCGCTGCCAAGGCGCCGGGCTGCATCGGTTTCGGCCCGGCGGCGATGCTGCGCACCGCGGCCGCGCTACCCGGCTGGCTCAAGACCGGAACCGGCGTGCTCAGCAGCAATGTCGCCGAAGCCGGCGGGTTCGTCCGCAGCGCGCCCGATGTCGACCGGCCCGATCTGCAATTCCATTTCTGCATCGGCATCGTCGACGATCATGCCCGCAAGATCAGCCTCAAGCTCGGCTTCGCGCTCCATGTCTGCGTGCTCCGGCCGAAGAGCCGCGGTACGGTCACGCTCGCGGGCACCGATCCGGCGGCGCCGCTGCGCATCGACCCCGGCTACCTCTCCGACCCTGCCGACGTCACACTGCTGCTCAAGGGCGCGCGGCTGGTCCATCGCATCCTCGAGACGCCACCGCTTACCGCATTCGAGGGCAAGCTGCTCTACGGCACCGGCGCCGAGGACGACGAGGCACTGCTCGCGCTCGTCCGGCAGCGCGCCGACACCATCTATCATCCCGTCGGCACCTGCCGGATGGGCGTCGATGCGATGTCGGTGGTCGACCCACGGCTTCGCGTCCGCGGGCTCGACGGGCTGCGCGTCGCCGACGCGTCGATCATGCCGACGTTGATAAGTGGCAATACGCAGGCGCCGAGCGCCATGATAGGCGAGAATGCGGCCGACCTGATCCTGGGAGATGCGCGATGACCGACACGCTCGATACCGCCTTCCATCGCCTGCGCGACGCTTCGCGATCCGGACCCGCCCCATCGCGCCGCGGGCGGATCGACCGGCTCGACCG
The DNA here is from genome assembly GCA_964658585.1 of uncultured Novosphingobium sp. Classification (GTDB taxonomy): domain Bacteria; phylum Pseudomonadota; class Alphaproteobacteria; order Sphingomonadales; family Sphingomonadaceae; genus Solisphingomonas. The sequence continues at coordinate 2,933 of CAZZZX010000241.1, read as the reverse complement.
GGTGCGTGCGCTGGTGCTCGATCGTCGCGCGCGCTTCGTCGAGGCGATCGCCAGCGATTTCGGCGGGCGCTCGCCGGCCGAGACCGAGTTGCTCGAGATCGTGCCGTTGCTCGCCGGCCTCAAGCACAGCCGCAGCCATGTCGGCGCCTGGATGCGCGACGAGAAGCGCCATGTCGCGATGCAGTTCCAGCCGGCGCGCGCCTGGATCCGCTACGAGCCGCTCGGCGTGATCGGCATCATCTCGCCATGGAACTACCCGCTGCTGCTCGCGCTCGCACCGCTGATCGATGCCTTCGCCGCGGGCAACCGCGCGATGATCAAGCCGTCCGAGCTTACGCCCGCCTTCTCGGACCTGCTCCACGACGCCGTGCGCGAGGTCTTCGATCCGGCCGAGGCTACGGTCGCGGTCGGCGGCGTCGAGGTCGCGCAGGCGTTCGCGGCGCTGCCGTTCGACCATCTGCTGTTCACCGGATCGACCGAGATCGGCCGCAAGGTGGCGCGGGCCGCGGCCGAAAACCTGACACCGGTCACGCTCGAGCTCGGCGGCAAGTCCCCGGCGATCGTCGCGCCCGGCTATCCGATCGACAAGGCTGCGCGCTCGGTCGCGTTCGGCAAGTTCGTCAATGCCGGCCAGACCTGTATCGCCCCCGACTATGCGCTGGTTCCCGCTGCCCAAGCCGACGCGTTCGCGCGCAGCGTGATCGCGGTCGCCACCGCCTCCTATCCCGAGATCGAGGGCAATCGCGACTATACCAACATCATCTCCGAGCGGCACCGCACGCGGCTGCTCGACGCGATCGAGGAGGCGCGCGCCGCGGGTGCGACGGTGCTCAGCCATCCGGGTGCGGCGGGACGCAACGGCAAGATCGCGCCCACGGTGGTTCTCGATCCGCCCGCGGACGGACTGCTGATGCGCGAGGAGATCTTCGGCCCGGTGCTCCCCGTCGTCCGCTATGACGGCCTCGACGATGCGATCGCGTTCACTGCGCGACACGAGCGGCCGCTGGCGCTCTATTCCTTCGCGTCGAGCATGAAGGTCCACAAGACGCTGCTCGATCGCCAGATCTCGGGCGGCGTCACGCTCAACGGCACGCTGCTCCACATCGCGCAGGACGATCTGCCGTTCGGCGGGATCGGTGCGAGTGGGACCGGCGCCTATCACGGCATCCACGGTTTCCGGCGGTTCAGCCATGCCCGATCGGTGCTCAAGATCGGCGCGGTCAACGTGTTCGAAAAGCTCGGGCCGCCTTGGGGGCGGATGGCCGCGCTGACTGGAAAGCTGCTCACGCGGTGATCCCGGGCCGCACGTCTGACATTGGCGTTACGCGTGACCTCAGGCACCGACATCGAATGGAAGGAGGCGCCGGTCGCAGTCAAAACGGCCCGTACAGGCTCAGGGTGCCTCATCCAGCTTGGTCTGTGCCAGCAGCGCAAGGGGAATGCTGACCGCTGCCTCATAGCCGGTGATCACCGGGCCGGCAGTGAGGCGCGCATTGTCGCCGTAGGTAAGCTTCAGCCGCTCGCGCAGATTGGCAAGGCCGATGCCCATTCCGCCACCGGTGCCAGTCCCGGTCTTGCCGTCGTCACGGATAACGATGCGCAGTTCGGTGCCCGCGCACTCAGCCAGGACCTTGACCGTCACGACCCCCTTGGCCGGTGCTACGGCATATTTCATCGCGTTCTCGACAAGCGGCTGAAGCAGGAAAGGCGGGATGGGAAGGTCCCGCAGTTCGGCGGGCAGGGTGATGCGCGTCTCCAGCCGGTCACCGAAACGCACGCTCTCGACGTCGAGATAGGAACTGAGCATCTCGAATTCGTCCTCCAGTCGGACCATCCCATCGGGTCGAGCGCCGAGCGTCGACCGTAGGAAGTCCGTTAGCCGCGCGATCATCGCTTCGGCTTGGACGGCTCTTCCGGTCACGACCAGGCTCGACACCGCATTCAGCGCGTTGAAGAGAAAGTGCGGGTTAAGCTGAAATCGCAACGCTGCAAGGTGGGTGGCGCGTTCGCTCGCTCGCGCAGCGACAAGCTCGTCGCTACGCAGCCGCAACGAGAGGTAGGCAGCTTGTATGCCGATGAATCCGACCCACATCATGTTTGCATAGAAGTTAACCGGCATCGATCGCAGGCTCTGCTGGAAGAAGCTTACGAGCGCGGGGTTGCGCATTCCCGTGACGGTCCGCGCCCACGTATCCCAAGTCGACTGCGCCGCGGTGTCGAGGAGCACCGCCGCTCCGATCAGCGTCCAGCGCCGCCATGCCGAAATATGTTCCGTGAGCACGACCATCAGCAGAACGGGCATGTCGCAGACCGTGTCGCCGAACACCATCAGCACGCCCGTGAGCATGATCGCTCCGAGCGGGAACAGCCCGACCAGCAGGTTGGTCGTCACATAGATGGAGAAAACGAGGAGCTCGACGCCAAGCAGCGTACCGATGGCGGTGCCGAGCGCGGCGCGATGGGAGCGCGTCAAACGGGCGGCGGGCAGCTTCAATACCGATCTCATGGCAACGGCCTACGCACGGGCGTCAGCTACGCACAGTTGGACGGACCCGCAAGCAGGTGCTTGGACCCGGAATCGAGCGATCAGCACCGCTCGGCGGCTTCTCGAAACCAGCCCCTCATTCAGCCGCGGGCGCCGATCGCCGGCCGGCGCGACGCTGGTCTCCGTTCAGCTCAGCGATTGCTGCGCAAGCCCGTCCCTGGCCTCAGGCGTCGTCACCCATCCTGAGTGCCGCGATGAACGCCTCCTGCGGAATGCTCACGCTGCCATATTCGCGCATCCGCTTCTTGCCCTCCTTCTGCTTCTCGAGCAGCTTCTTCTTGCGCGTCGCGTCGCCGCCATAGCATTTCGCGGTGACGTCCTTGCGCATCGCGGCGATCGTCTCGCGCGCGATCACCTTGCCGCCGATCGCCGCCTGGATCGGAATCTT
>CAZZZX010000240.1:0-5212 GCA_964658585.1 uncultured Novosphingobium sp. | reverse complement strand
TCTGTCCTGCGGCGACCGCCCGCCAGGTCTGGCGGCTCTGCCCGCGCAGCGCGGCATGGCGCAGCACCACCGCCGCCTCCTGCCGCTGCGTGCCGCGGGTGAGAAGCGCGCCGCCGACCTCGGCGAAACCGTCGTCGCCCGCGATCGTCACCGCCGCATCGAAGCGCGCATCGCCGCCGCCCGCGCCGAGCACGGTGGTGACGAGCGACGCGCCGGCGCCGAGGTCCGCCTCGTCGCGCAGCGAGACGAAGCCTCCGGCCTGAACGATCCTGATGGCGCGCATCAGCCGCGCCGCGGGGGCGAGGGTGATCGCGGTGAGCCGGTTGGCCCAGCCGATGCCGGCGAAGGTCTCGACCACGCTCGCCTGCGCCCCGTCGGCGAGGTCGATCCGCGCCGGCAGGTGCGATGCGCCGCCGGTGCCGAGATGGACGATCTCGATCGCGCCGGGCAGCGACGTTTCGCGGCCGAGGCTGAGCGTCCAGCCGTCGCTGCCCGTGGTGAGGCGGGCAAGCGGATGGTCGGTGCGCGCCGCGACCGCACCGAGCGCGATGCCGTCGAGATCACTTGCCGCGGGATCGAGACGACCGTCGATGAACACCAACCGCGGGCCGCCGCAGCCGATCAGATAGGGTGCCGGATCGGGCGCGGTGCAGATCGATGTGGCGGCGGCGAGATCGGGCAAAGCCGACAGATCCGCCCAGCGCCACGCCTCGTCATGGCGGGTCGGAAGGGTGAGCGTCACGACCCCTCTCCCCTCGGGGGAGAGGGCCGATCACGCCGCCACTCCGAGATAGCCTTCGCGCTCCAGCTCATGCGCCAGTTCCGCGCCGCCGGTGCGCACGATGCGGCCGTCGGCCAGCACGTGCACGAAGTCGGGCTTCACATAATCGAGCAGCCGCTGGTAATGTGTGATGAGCAGCACCGCCTTGTCGGGCTTGCGCATGATCGTGTTGATCCCCGCGCCGACCGCCTTCAGCGCATCGATGTCGAGCCCGCTGTCGGTCTCGTCGAGGATCGCGAGCCTGGGCGCGATGATCCCCATCTGGACCATCTCGTTGCGCTTCTTCTCGCCGCCCGAGAAGCCGACATTGACCGGCCGCTTGAGCATCTCGACATCGAGCCCGAGGCTCGTCGCCTCGGCGCGCGCGAGCTTGATGAATTCGCCGCCCGACAGCGGCGGCTCGCCACGGCTCTTGCGCTGCGCGTTCAACGCCTCGCGCAGGAACTGGAGATTGGAGACGCCGGGGATCTCGACCGGATACTGGAAGCCGAGGAACAGCCCCGCGGCGGCGCGCTCGTGCGGGGCGAGAGAGAGAAGATCTACCCACTCCCCTTCTTCGTCACCCCGGACTTGTTCGGGGGTCCACTTCTGCCCAGGCGCTTCGCCCGGCAATCGGGTGGATGCCGGAACAGGTCCGGCATGACGGTCGGTGCGGAACATCGCCGAGCCCGCGGTCACCTCATAGCCCGGCCGCCCGCCGAGCGTATAGGCGAGCGTCGACTTGCCCGCGCCGTTAGGGCCCATGATCGCATGGATCTCGCCCGGATTTATGGTGAGCGTGATGCCCTTGAGGATCGCCTTTCCGGAAGTCTCGGCGTGGAGGTTTTCAATTTTGAGCATTTTCGGTCCGAAGTTTTGGGAGGAGATAGGCGATCATCGTGCCAGCGAGGGCAATCCCGATCAGTCCTTTCACGAATAGAACAGTGCCGAATCCATTGTTGAAGACAGCATTGATCATCAAAATTAGAGAGTCGAGGCCAAACAGAACCCACACAGCCAGCCAAAGTCGTGGATGGCGCTTGAAGAAGCTCATCCTACGCTCCCCTCCAGCGGAATCCCCAGCAGCTTCTGCGCCTCGACCGTCTCAAGCCCCTCCCCTTCAGGGGAGGGGTTGGGGTGGGGCGTCCGTCGATCGGGCAACGTCAGCACCGTATCGAGCAGGCAGGCCAGCACGCCTTCGATATTGGCCATGACATCGACATTGCCGACCCGCAGCACATGAAGGCCCATCGCCACCAGCACGGCGTCGCGCCGCGCATCGGCGGCCGGATCGACATGCGTATCGCCATTGACCTCGACGACGAGCCCCTTTTGCGGACAGAGGAAATCGACGATGGCGTTGCCGATCGTCGCCTGCCGCCGGAACTTGAAGCCGCCAAGCTGCGATCGCGAGAGATGCGACCATAGCCGTCTCTCCGGTTCGGTCGGGTTGCGGCGCATGTCGGCGGCGCGGGCCTGCAGCCGATCGATGCGCTCGGTCTTGAGGCCCCACCCCCGGCCCCTCCCCTGAAGGGGAGGGGAGTTCAGGCGGCGGGCTTCGTCTCGCGGGGTGAGGTTCATCCCACCGAACCCTCGAGGCTGATCCCCAGCAGCTTCTGCGCCTCGACCGCGAACTCCATCGGCAGCTGCTTCAACACATCGCGCGCGAAGCCGTTGACGATCAGCGCCACCGCGGCCTCGGCGTCGAGCCCGCGCTGCATCGCGTAGAAGAGCTGGTCGTCGCTGATCTTGGAGGTGGTCGCCTCGTGCTCGATCTGCGCCGAGGGGTTGCGCACCTCGATATAGGGCACGGTGTGCGCGCCGCACTGGTCGCCGAGCAGCAGCGAGTCGCACTGGGTGAAGTTGCGGACATTCTCCGCGGTCGGGCCGACGCGGACGAGGCCGCGATAGGTGTTGTCGCTGCGCCCCGCCGAGATGCCCTTCGACACGATCGTCGAGCGGCTGTTCTTGCCGAGGTGGATCATCTTGGTGCCGGTATCGGCCTGCTGACGATTGGTGGTGACCGCGACCGAGTAGAATTCGCCGACGCTGTTCTCGCCCGCCAGCACGCAGCTCGGATATTTCCAGGTGATCGCGGAACCGGTCTCGACCTGCGTCCAGCTCACCTTGCTGTTCCTGCCCTGGCAGAGCGCGCGCTTGGTGACGAAATTGTAGATGCCGCCCTTGCCCTCCGCGTCGCCGGGATACCAGTTCTGCACGGTCGAATATTTGATCTCGGCATCGTCCAGCGCGACCAGCTCGACGACCGCGGCATGAAGCTGGTTCTCGTCGCGCTGCGGGGCGGTGCAGCCCTCCAGATAGGAGACGTGGCTGCCCTTGTCGGCGACGATCAGCGTGCGTTCGAACTGGCCGGTATTCTCGGCATTGATGCGGAAATAGGTGCTGAGCTCCATCGGGCAGCGCACGCCCTCGGGGATGTAGACGAAGGTGCCGTCCGAGAAGACCGCGCAGTTCAGCGCGGCGAAGTAATTGTCCTTCTGCGGCACCACCTTGCCGAGCCACTTGCGGACGAGGTCGGGGTATTCGCGGATCGCCTCGGAGATCGACCGGAAGATGACGCCGGCCTTCTCCAGCTCGGCGCGGAAGGTGGTGGCGACTGAGACGCTGTCGAACACCGCATCCACCGCGACGCGGCGCTGGGGTGGGGCGTCGGGATCGACGTCCTCGACCACGCCGGCGAGCAGCTTCTGCTCCTTGATCGGAATGCCGAGCTTCTCGTAGGTGCGCAGGATCTCGGGATCGACCTCGTCGAGCGAGCCGAGCCTGGGCTTCGCCTTGGGCGCGGCGTAGTAATAGGCGTCCTGATAGTCGATCGGGGGCACGTTGAGCTTGGCCCAGTCGGGCGGGGTCATCGTCAGCCACAGGCGATACGCCTTGAGCCGCCAGTCGAGCATCCATTCGGGCTCGTTCTTCTTCGCCGAGATGAAGCGCACCGTGTCCTCGGAGAGGCCCTTGGGGGCGAACTCCTGCTCGATGTCGCTGGAAAAGCCCCATTCGTAGGTGGAGAGCTTCTCGGCGGCGGCGAAGGCTTCGGCGTTGCGGGTGGCCATCAGGCGATACTCATCGAGGCGGGGGTGTTGGCGTGGCGGGGGACGGGCGCGCAGAGCTGATCGAGCGTCACGCCCGCAAAGGCGTCGCGGACCGCGGCGTTGACCACCGCCCAATGCGGCTTGACCCGGCACGAGCCCTCGAGCGCGCAGTCCGAGCGATGATCGTCGACGCAGGTGGTGAGCGCGATCGGTCCGTCCACCGCCTCGATGATGTCGGCGAGGCTGACCTCGCCGGCGTCGCGCGACATCACGAAACCGCCATTGGTCCCGCGCGAGGTCGCGAGCAGGCCGGCGGCGGCGAGGCGGCCGGTGAGCTTCTGTGCGGTCGGCAGCGGCACCCCGGTCTCGGCGGCGAGCAGCGTCGCCGAGAGCCGCGCCTCCGCGCCGTGCCGCGCGGCGGCCGCCATCATCACCACCGCGTAATCCGCCAGGCTGGAGAGCCGCATCTGCGATCCATTCTCAATTCGGACCATATCGGTCCGATTGCCATGTGGTCCTTCGCCACGCGTCGGTCAAGCCGATCCCGCAGAAGAAGCGGGATCCGGGATCACGTCCGGGATGACGCCGGGTGGGGGCGATGCCATAGCGCGGCGATGCTCTACGATCTGCTCCGCCCGCTGATCTTCCGACTGGAGGCCGAGCGCGCGCACGGGCTGACCATCCAGGCGCTCGCCAACCTGCCCGCGCGCCGCGCGCCCCGTTTCGACACACGGCTCGGGATCACGGTGGCGGGGCTGCATTTCCCCTCGCCGGTCGGGCTCGCGGCGGGGTTCGACAAGGATGCGCGCGCGGCGAACGCGATGCTCGGGCTGGGCTTCGGCTTCGTCGAGGTCGGCACGCTGACGCCGCTCAGCCAGCCGGGCAACCCGCAGCCGCGCCTGTTCCGCCTCGCCGAGGATCGCGCGGTCATCAACCGGATGGGGTTCAACAATGGCGGGCAGGCCAACGCCTTCGAGCGGCTGACCCGGCCGCGTCAGGGGATCGTCGGCGTCAATATCGGCGCCAACAAGGACGCCGCCGATCGCATCGCCGATTATGCGACCGGCGTGCGCGTGATGGCGCCGGTGGCGGACTATCTGACGATCAACGTCTCGTCGCCCAACACGCCGGGCCTGCGCGCGCTGCAGGAGGCGGCGGCGCTCGACGAACTGCTCGCCGGTGCGATGGCGGCGCGACCGGCGGGCGGACCTCCGGTGTTCCTCAAGGTCGCGCCCGATCTGGCGGCGGCGGACATCGATGCGATCGCGCGCGTCGCGATCGGGCGCGGGGTCGATGCGCTGATCGTCGCCAACACCACCATCTCGCGGCCGCCGCTGCGCTCGGTCCATGCGCGCGAGGCGGGCGGGCTGTCGGGGGCGCCGCTCGCCGCCCTCGCCGCCGT
>CAZZZX010000239.1:0-5230 GCA_964658585.1 uncultured Novosphingobium sp. | reverse complement strand
TTCTCCGCCACCACCGCCAGCAGGGCGGCGCGTACCGCGGCGGCGTCGATGCCGACCGAGCCCGACGCCTGCACAGTCCCCTTGCCCGCGGTGCCCTCGAAGCGGTTGAGCAGCAATTGCGACTGGGTGAAGCGGCCGTCGATCGCGATGTTCGAGATCGTCGTGCCGTAGGTCGTGTTCTCGTAGCGGAGCTGGTTGGCGCGGATCACGCCGACCAGGTCGGGCTTGTCGAGGCGCCCCGAGAAATCCGCGCCGATCGCGATCGGGCCCGACAGCGTCTGGCCGGCGATGCCGGTCAGCGTCCACAGCACCTCGGCGGGCCCGTTGTAGCGGATGCCGCCACTCAGCGGCGCCTGCATGATCCGCGTCGTCCATGGCGCGGTGCCGCCGGGGATCGGCGCCAGGCTCGCCTTGATGCGGCCGAGCACGGTGCCGCCGCGCCGCAGCAGCGCGTTGACCTGTCCGCCCTGCGCGCCGCTCAGCGTGCCGAGCAGCGCGATGTCGACCGGGTCCGAGACGGTGAGCGCCCCGGTCCGGGTGAAGCCCGCGATGTCGATGCGCGCGCGCGCATCGGGGATCGCGCTCGCGCCCGCCATCGTCAGGTCGACGGTGCCGGTCGCGGTGCCGCCGATGCCGAGCGAAGGCGCGAACACCTGCGCGATCGAGAGATCCATGCCCTGCAGCGCGGCGTGCGCCTCGATGACGTTGCCGTAGCGGCCGTTCACCGTGATGCGGCCCTGCGGCAGCACGATCGTCGCGGGGGCGAGGACGTAGCTGCCGCCCTGCTTCGTCGCGACCGCGGGCTGGGCGAGCGCGAAGGCGAGGCCGTTCACGGTGCCGCGCAGATTGGCGAGGATGCGGTCGGGTGCGATCTGCGCCTGCGCGGCGACATCGAACGGCACGCCCGACATGCCCTTCGCGGTCAGCCCGACATGGCCGCGGCCGTGCGCGTAATCGAACACGGTCTGCAGCGAGGTGACGACGCTGGTGCCGAGCCGTGCGCCGAGCAGCGCCACCGATCCGGTCGCGGACGGGCCGTCGGGCAGGACGAGGACGTGTGCGTTGACCAGCCCCGAGCTGATCGTGACGGGCTGCCCGCCCGGCCCCGGCAGCCTGGCGCCCGAGGCGCGCAGGCCGATGTCGGCGGCCTGGTTCCTGCCCTGCGCGGACAGGCGGACGGTGCCGTTCAATCCCGATCCGGCGATCGTCAGCGTGCCGGCGAACGGACCCGCGGCGGTCTGGACGATACCGCCGCGCACGGTGATGCCCGCGATCAGCAGCTGGTGGATGTCGACCGCGAGCGGTCCCTTGCCCGCACGGACCAGCACATCGGCCCGGAACGCGCCATATTGCGAGTTGCCCGTCGCGTTGATCTGGTAGCCGGCGGCGGTGCCGTGGACGGTCGCGACGAGATCGCTCAGCCCGATCCCGACGCCGGGCCGCGCCGCGTGGAGCACGACGTCGGGATTGGCGACCGTCCCCGTCGCGACGAGCGTGAACGGCCCGTAGGTCCGGCTCGCACCCGCCGCATCGAAGCGGATCGCGCCGCTGGACAGGTCGTAGCTGCCCTGGCCGCGGGTGATCTGGAAATCGGGTGCGGCGAGCCGCAGGTTGGTGACGCTGGCGCCACCGCGCGGATCGTAGCCGATGTCCGCGGTGACGACCGCGTTGCCGCCGAGCTGCTGCGCGACGCTGGCGTTGGTGATCTTCGCGGTGACGACACGGACATGGCCCCTGACGCCGAATCCGCCGCCCGGCGCGGTGACGAGATGCGCGTCGGTGACGAGGTTGATCCGGCCGAGCCCGTCGACCTGGTAGTCGTTGACCCGGCCCTTGAGCGCGCCGGTATATTTGCCGGTCCCGAGATCGGCGAGCACCAGCGCGGTGGCGTCGATATCGTCCGAACGCAGGTGCAGATTGTCCGAGAAGAGCTGGCCGTTCTGGTAGGCGATCGTGCCGTCGACCGCGAGATGCGTGACGAGCCCGCCCGCCGCGGCGTTGACCCCGGTCACCCGTGCCGCGGTCGCGTGGATCGGCACGAGGATCCTGGCGGTGTCGATCGTCGCACGGCCCGAGGCGGCGAGCTGATCGACCCCGGTGGTACCGAACGCGATCGAGGCGGCGGTCAGCCTATAGTCCAGCGCGGCGTGAGCGAACGGCCCGTCGAGCACCAGCGCGGCCTTGACGTCGCGGCCGGCGAGATTGGGCAGGATCGCGCCGGGGCTGAGCAGTTGCGCGTTGACGCGCAGGTTGCCGAACCGGCTCTTGGCGAAATCGAGCACGCCCGCGGCATCGGCGGCGAACGCGCGCGAGCGCAGCTTGAGCACGGTGTCGGCGCGCCGCTCGGCGAGCGTCGCGGTCGCGTCGACGTCGATCTGCGGCTCGGCCATCCGCGCGGCGGGGCCGGTCAGCATGATGCCGGGCTTGACGTTGCCGGTGAGGTGGAAGGTGCCGTTGCGCGCGGCGAGGCCGAGATCGGCGAGCGGCTGGCCGCCGAGCGTGCCGGCGACGGTGCCGTTCCACGCGGTCCAGTCGCCCGTGCCGCCGATCGACAGCGTCAGCGGTCGGCCGAGATGCGCATAGCTGTCGACCAGCCCGCCCGCGGGGGCGGCGAGCCTGAGGTCGATCAGCAGCCGGTTCCGTTCGGGCACCGCGTCCAGCCTGAGGTGCAGCCTGTCGCCACCCGCGACGCCGGGTGCCGCGACGGTGCCGCCGTCGAGCGCGAGCTGCGCGCGCCTGTCCGCGATCACCGCGCCGCCGGCGAGCCGCAGGATGCTGCGCCGGCCGGTCACCGGTGCCTCGAGGATGAAGCGATCGACTGTCAGCCGGCCCAGCGTCAGGTCGATATCGGGGAGGATCGGCGCGTTGGGATCGCTCGGCACCGGCTTGAGCGCGGGGTTGCGCAACATCCGGATCTCGGCGGCGGTGACCGAATGCAGGTTGATCTTCGAATGGATATAGGCGAACGGGTTCCAGTCGATCGCGACCGCGGGTGCGGTGAGGAACACGCCCTTCGTGTCGCGCACCTCGAGATCGTGGAGCGTGAACGTGCTGTAGATCGATCCGTCGATCTCGCCGACCCGGATGTTGATCCCCGAGGCGGTGGTGTAGCCCGCGAGCTGCGCGCCGATGAAGCGCCGGCCCGGCGCGGTGTTGATGAACAGCGCCAGCGCCGCGATCAGCACCACCACCACGCCGAGCGCGATGCCGACCCATTTGAGGATGCGCGCCCACACAGGTGGCGTGTCCCGCACGATGACGACGCTATCGTCCTCGCCCGCCATCAGAAGGCCTGCCCGATCGAGATGTAGAGCGTGATCCTGCTGTCGCCGTGCTGCGGATTGAGCGGGGTCGCGACATCGACGCGGAGCGGCCCGAAATTGGTGTAGTAGCGCCCGCCGATGCCCGCGCCGTAGCGCATGTTCGAGATGCCCGGCGTCGAACTCTCGCCGACGCGGCCGCCGTCGAGGAACGGCACCACGCCGAAATTGCCGAAGCGGTAGCGCGCCTCGACCGCGAACTCGGTCTGGTCGCGCCCGCCGATCGGGTTGTTCGCCGCGTCCTTGGGGCCGAGTTCCTGGAAGCCGTAGCCGCGCACCGATCCGCCGCCGCCCGAATAAAGCCGCCGCGAGGGCGCGATATCGTCGCGGTCGATGCCGAGGATCGAGCCGACCAGTATGCGGCCGGCGAGCACCAGCCGCTTGTCGAGCAGCGGATAATAGCCCGCGACCTGCCCGACCACGCGCGCATAGGGGCGCACGCCGTCGTGCACCGCCGCTTCCGGCCCGCCGCGGATCACCGCGCGGATGCCGTGGGTCGGGTTGAGCAGATCGTCCGAGGTGTCGTAGCCGAGCTGGAGCGGTAGCTCGGCGATCGTGTATTTGCGGTAGGGGCGGGTGTCGGTCGCGTCGGTGGCGGCGCCCTGCTCGTCGGTCTCGATCAGCCCGACACCGACCGACCAGGTCCATTTCTTCTGCCAGATCGGGGTCGACTGGCGCGCCAGCGTCGCCACCAGGTTGATCGTCCTGGCGTTGTAGGCGTCGAAATTGCTGTGGTCGAACCCGCCCGCGATCGAGAAGGTGCGGTCGCGCTGGCCGGCGTTGGAGCGCGTGAACTGCGCGGTCGCGCCCTGCTCCAGCGTACCGCCGATCGCCGAGAGGGTGAGCGCGCCTTCGGGCGGGAACAGGTTGCGCCAGGTATAGCTGACGTCCGCCTTGATGCCCTGGCCGGTGCCGTAGCCGGCATCGCCGTTGATCGCGTGCCATGGCCCCTTGTTCTGGGTGACCATCAGGTCGACGATCTCGTTGCCCTGCGCGTCGACCGCGTGCGTATCGATCGGCTCGACCGCGACTGAGGAGAACAGGCTGGTGCCGACCAGCGCCTGGCGCAGATCCTCGGTCCAGCGGCTGTCGTAGAGGTCACCGATCTTGTAGCGCGGGAAGACGCCGAGGTGCTTGAGCTTGAAGACCTTGGCGCCCTTGGTCTGGAGCTTGCCGAACACCGAGCGCGGGCCGCTGGTGAGCGGCAGCGTATAGTCCGCGCCATGGTCCGCATCGTCGAGCACGATGTCGTGCTCGCCGGTCTTGGCGAAGGGATAGCCGCGTTGCGGCAGGATCAGCCCGACATTGGCCTCGCCCGCGATCACGTCGGTGGCGACCAGCGGATCGCCGACCTTAAGTGGCAGCGCCTTGCGCGCGATGCCCGTCGGTTCGGGCGCGGCGCCGGTGATCGCGATGTCGGTAAGGTCGTAGCGCGCGCCCGGCGTCGCGGTGATCGTCACCGCGACGGTGCCCGGCTGGCCGGCGACGGGCAGCACCGACGAGGTCGCGACGCCGTCATAATAGCCCTGCGACTTCATCAGCTTCTGCGCGAGATCGGCGTCGGCGGCGGCGCGTGCCTGGACCTGCGCGGCGTTGGCCGCCTTCTTGCCCTTGTGAAGCGCGGAGAGTGCCTTGAACTGGCTGGCGAGGCCGAGCTTGTCGAGCCCGTCGACCGTCACCGTGTAGCGGATGCGCGCTTCCTCGGCGGTCGGCACCGCGGCCTTGCCGGTATCGGGTGTCGGATCGAAGCTCGCGAGCGGCGGCAGCGGCTGGGCGAGCGCGGGGAAGGTCTTGCCGGCGCTCGGCGTCGTGCCCAGGCCGCCGCCGACCAGCACGTTGTAGCCGACGAGCTGGCCCCCTTCGACGATGGCGAGATACCCCAGGTCATTGGCCAGAACGTCGGTGCAGTT
>CAZZZX010000238.1:0-5250 GCA_964658585.1 uncultured Novosphingobium sp. | reverse complement strand
GAATGCAGCGCACGCAGCGCTGCCGCGGCGATCCGGACCCGGTCGGCCGTCGCGAGCCGCGCGTCGGCAAGATCGCACCCGTGCAGCGCAGTCATCAGCATCCAGCGGCCGCCCGCATCGATGCCGTCGTCGAGCACGCGTGGGCAAAGAACGCCGTGGGCGCCGAGCCAGCGCAGCCGCGCGATCTCATCGTCGAGTTCGCCGAGCGGCGTGGCGGGCTCGCATTTCAGGAAGGCGGGCGGATCGTCGTAGCGGGTGACGATCGCCCCCGATTCACCGCGCGCGACGGGTACCCCGGTCGCCCGGACGAGATCACGTCGCCTGAGCGTCAGATCGAGAAGCTGGTGCCGCAGCCGCAGCCCGAGGCGGCGTTGGGATTCTCGACGCGGAACGCCGAGCCGCCGAGGCTCTCGACATAATCGACATGCGCGCCGCGCACGAGATCGAGGCTGATCGGATCGACGACGAGTTTCACGCCGTCACGCTCGGCGGTGACATCGTCCGCGGCGACCGCATCGGCGAGCCCGAAGACATACTGGAAGCCCGCGCACCCGCCGCCATCGACCGAGAGGCGAAGCACCGCGGGCTTGCCCTGACGCGCCGCGATCGCGGCGACGCGGGCGGCCGCCGAGGCGGTGAGATCGATGTCGGAGACGAGGCTGGCCATCGGCTCCAGATAGGCGCGCGCCGGCCCCGCGGCAAGCCGATCAGTCGGCGTTGGGGTCCGCCGGGCCGCCCATCGCCATCACCGGCTCGCCGGCCTTGAGCGGCTGGCGGTTCTGCAGCGCGGTGAGATAGTCGGCGGTCTGGAGGAAGGGCATCGGATTGACCGCGCGGCCATCGATGCGGACCTCGTAATGGAGATGGCTGCCGGTCGAGCGGCCGGTCGAGCCCATCAGCGCGATCAGGTCGCCGCGATGCACGCGCTGGCCCTGATGCACGAGGATCTGCGAGAGATGGCCGTAGCGCGTCTCGATGCCCTTGCCATGCTCGAGCTGGATGAGATTGCCATAGCCGCCATAGGTGCGCTCGGCGCGGCCGACCAGACCGTCGGCGGTGGCGTAGACCGGGGTGCCGAGCGGCGCCGCCATATCGAGCCCGGGATGCATCTCGCCGCCCCCGCCGAAGGGATTGCCGCGCACGCCGAAATTGGAGGTAAAGCGGAAATCCCGCACCGGCTTCTGCGACGGTACCGAGACGAAGCCGCCATGCGGCACCGCATCCATCGCCTTCCAGCTGTCGAACAAGGTCCGGAACATCGGATCGTTGCGCGCGCCGAGCGCGGTGGTCGACACCGCATCGACCGCGCCGATCGAGGCGGCGGTGGTGGCGGTCGCGTCGCCGGCGATCGCCGGTGCGGCGCCGCTCGCGACGATCGCTGCGGCGAGGATCGCCATGCCGCGATGGAACTGCCGGGCGGCCGGAACATGCAGACTGCGCATCATCTTCACGATCACGATTTTACCCCGCACAGGGCCTCTCGCGATCCGAAGACGGTCGCGTCGAGCCGGTTTACCGATGTTTGGAGCCCCCTCCGCACTCGGTAACCATGCCATGACCGCCACATGCGGGCATGACAACCGCAACCGCCCAAACCCGCGTCGAACCGGGCGCGAGCCACGGTGAAGCGTTGCAAGCGCGAAATATTGGGCGGAATCGGCGGTCTTCCGCGACTTCGCCGCTATTTAGACTGCGGCGCGAGAAGCCGCAGCATCGCCGGCTCGGTTTCCAGCGACGGCCGGAACCGCGGTGCGAGCCGGACCGACGCCGCCTGCTCGAACGCGTAGCCGAACCCGAGCAGCCGCGCCTCGCTCCACGCAGGCCCGAGGATCGACAGGCCGACGGGCAGCCCGCCGACCATGCCCATCGGCACGGTGAGGTGCGGCGTTCCCGCCACCGCCGCGATCCAGCCCGCGCCGCCGCCGCCCATCCGGTCGCCATAGGCCACGTCGATCTTCCACGCCGGCACCGTGGTCGGCGCGACCAGCGCGTCGAGCCGGTCGTGCGCGAGCATCGCCTCGATACCTTCGGTCCTCGCCAGCCGATACGCGGTCGCCCGCGCTGCGCGATAGGCGGGGTCGTCCAGCCCGCCGCTCGTCTCGGCCTTCTCGAACACGTCCTGCCCGAACAGCCCGAGTTCGCGGTCGCCATGCGCGCGATCGAATGCGATCAGGGCGGCGAGATCGCGGACCGCGACGGTGGCGGGTGCGGTCGCCAGATAGGCGGCGACGCCGGCCTTGAACTCGGTGCGCAGCACGATCGTCTCGGCCGCGCCGACCGTCGCGCGATCGGGGCCGGCGGCGACATCGACCAGCGTCGCGCCCTGCGCGCGCAATATGTCGAGCGCGTTCCCGAACACCGCGTCGACCGCGGGCGACCAGCCGGTCGCGAAACGCAGCACGCCGATCCGCGCGCCCTTGAGCGCCGTCGCGCTCAGCCCTGCCGCGTAATCGGCGCGATGGGCGTCGGCCGCGCGCGTCGCCGGATCGGCGGGATCGGAGCCCGCGATCGCGGTGAGCACGCGCGTCGCAGTGGTGACGTCCCCCGCGATCGGCCCCGGCGTGTCCTGGCTGGTGCCGATCGGCACGATCCGCGCGCGGCTGACCAGCCCGACGGTGGGCTTCAACCCGACCACGCCGTTGACCGCCGCCGGGCAGGTGATCGATCCGTCGGTCTCGGTGCCGATCGCCGCCGACACCTCGCCCGCCGCGACCGCGACCGCACTGCCCGCGGACGAACCGCACGGGCTCCGGTCGAGCGCATAGGGGCTGCGCGTCTGCCCGCCGACCGCGCTCCATCCCGAGATCGCCGCCGACGAGCGGAAATTGGCCCATTCGGAGAGGTTGGTCTTGCCGAGGATGACCGCACCCGCCGCGCGCAGCCGCGCCACCACGGGCGCGTCCCGATGCGTGACGTTGGCGACGAGCGCGAGGCTGCCCGCGGTGGTCGGCAGCGCGCCCGCGGTCTCGATATTGTCCTTGACGAGGATCGGCATCCGACCGAGCGGCCCGCGCGCCCGGCGTGCCTGGGCGAGCGCATCGGGTTCGATCGCGACGACCGCGTGGACGAGGCCGTCGACCGCCGCGATCCGCGCGAGCGCGGCACGGGTCGCCCGATCCGATGCGGGCAGCGCCGCCGCCAGCGCCAGCGCCACCAGCATCGCCTTCCCTCTTCAGGCCGCCGCGAGTTCCTTGAGCGGCACCGCGGGATCCGCGAGCCGCGCCGGATCGACGGTCAGCCCGCCCGTCACCAGCGCGCGGCCCTGGACATAATCCTTGATCGCATTGACGCAGTCGAGCGCGATCACCCGCCCCTGCTTGAGATAGATCACCGAATAGCTGCGCGTCGCGGGATCGCCGCGCAGCACCTCGCGGTCGTGCCCCACCGAAAGCCCGACGGTCTGCAGCTTCAGGTCGTACTGGTTCGACCAGAACCACGGTACCGCATGATAGGCTTCGGGCGCACCGGTGATCGCCTTGGCCGCGGTGGTCGCCATGTCGTTGGCGTTCTGCACCGATTCGAGGCGGATCGGCATCCCTTCTGCGAAGGCGTTGGCGTGCATCGCGCAATCGCCGACAGCGAACACGTCCGCCAGGCTGGTGCGGCAATGCTCGTCGACCGCGACGCCGTTGCCGCCGCGTGCGCCCGCCGCGAGCAGCGGCTCGACCGCGGGCACGATGCCGATGCCGACGATCACCATCTCGCAGGGAATGACCTCGCCGTCGGCGAGCCGCACGCCCGAGGCGTGGCCGTCCGTCTCGACGATGCAGTCGACCACCGTGCCGAGCCGCACCTCGACGCCGTGCGCGCGATGCTCGGCCTCGTAGGCGCGCGACAAGGCGACCCCGGCGACGCGCGCCAGCACGCGATCCTGCGCCTCGAGCACGACCACGCTCTTGCCGAGCTTGGCGAGCACCGCCGCCGCCTCGAGCCCGATATAGCCGCCGCCGATCACGCACACTCGCGTTGTCGTCGCGAGCTCGTCCATCATGCGGTCGACATCCGCGCGGCTGCGCACGCCATGGACGCCGGTCAGGTCGTGCCCCGCACAGGTCAGCCGCCGGGCATGGCCACCCGCCGCCCAGACGAGCGTGCCATAGCCGATTGTCGCGCCGTCCGCGGTGGCGACGCGATGCGCCTCGACATCGATCGCGGTGACGCGGCGGCCCGTGAGCATCACCACCCCGCGCTCCGCCCAGAAGGTCGCGGGGCGGATCAGGATACGCTCGAAGCTCTTCTCGCCCGACAGATAGTCCTTGCTGAGCGGCGGCCGCTCATAGGGAATCTCAGGCTCCTCGCCCGCCACCGCGATCGTTCCGGCAAAGCCGCGCTGACGCAGCGCCAGTGCGGCCTGCGCGCCGGCGTGCCCCGCCCCGACGATCAGCACGTCGTACCCGTCGATTGCCGTGTCGCTCATCCATCGCTCTCCCTCAGTCGCGCATAGACGCCGTCGATCCACCGCGCCACCAGATCGGGCCGGGTGACGGGCAGCATGTGTCCGCCCTCGCACAAGGTCAGCCGCGCGGCCGGCAGCGCGGCTGCCTGCACCTCGGCATCGAGCACGCGATCGCCCCGCCCCGACAGGATCTCGACCGGCGTCGCCAGCGTCCCATAGCGCGCGGCGAGCGCGGTCATCGCGTCGCCGAGCCCCACCACGTCGGCGATGGTCGCGGCGAGTACCGGCGCACGGCGCAGCGTCGCCATCCCGCCCGCCGCGTCGAATCCGGCGGGCATCGTCTCGGGCGCGAAGACCAGCGCGCTGCGGCGCCCCGAGAGCAGCGCCAGCGCCGGCACCGCGATGCTGTGCGCGAGCAGCGCGCGGATCGTCGGCGAGCGCAGCAACGGGCTGCGGATGATCGCCGGCAGGTCGCGCGGCGGCGCGATCAGCGGTGCGATCAGCGCCAGCCCGGCGAGATCGCACGATGTCTCGAGCGCGAGCGCCAGCGCCACCGCGCCGCCCAGCGAATGACCGACCACCAGCGGCAGGTCGAGCCCGAGATGCCCGATCAGCCCGGCGACCGCGGCGGCCTGATCGACGAGCGTCGGCGGCGGCCCCGGCGCGGCGCGCGACCAGCCCGCGCCGGGGCGGTCGACCAGGACGACGCGATACCGGCCGCTCAGCCGCGCGGCGAGCGCATAGCCGAAATTGCGCAGCTGGCCGCCAAGGCCGTGGATCATCACGATCGCCGGCCCGGTGCCGCGATCCGCCGCAAGCTGGGCCCCGAGCGGCGCGCGCGCCTGCAGGGCGTC
>CAZZZX010000237.1:0-5251 GCA_964658585.1 uncultured Novosphingobium sp. | reverse complement strand
TTCGCGCGCATCCGCTCGCGGAAGCGCGCCGCCCAGCCCGGCTTCTCTTCCTGCAGCGGCCGGACCAGGGCCAGCGCATCCGCCGACACGTCGCGTGTCACCACCGATCCCGCCGCGACGATCGCACCCGCGCCGATCCTCACCGGCGCGACCAGCGCGCTGTTCGAGCCGATGAACGCGCCGTCGCCGATCGTCGTGCGGTATTTGAAGAAGCCGTCGTAATTGCAGAAGATCGTACCCGCGCCGATGTTCGCCCCCGCACCGACAGTGCCGTCGCCCAGATAGCTCAGGTGATTGGCCTTGGCGCCGCGACCCAGCACGGCGTTCTTGAGCTCGACGAAATTGCCGACATGCGCATCTTCGCCGACCACGGCGCCGGGCCGCAGCCGCGCATACGGGCCGACGATCGCGCCGCGTTCGACACGCGCGCCCTCGATATGGCTGAACGCGCGGATCGTCGCGCCGTCGGCGATCGTGGCGCCGGGACCGAACACGACATTCGGTTCGATCGTCACGTCGCGGCCGACCACCGTGTCCCAGGCGAACCACACCGTCTCGGGCGCGATCAGCGAGGCGCCGTCCGCCATCGCCGCCAGCCGCCGCCGGTGCTGCCAGTCGGCCTCGACCTGCGCCAGCTCGGCGCGCGAATTGACGCCTGCCACCTCCCAGGACGCCGCCTCGATCACCGCCGAGGTGCGGCCGTCGCCGCGCGCCAGCATGACGATGTCGGGGAGATAATATTCGCCCGCCGCATTCTCGTTGCCGACCCGCGCGAGCAACGGCCACAGATCGGGGCCGCGCACCGCCATCAGCCCCGAATTGCACAGCGTCACCGCGCGCTGTTCGGGCGTCGCGTCCTTGTACTCGACCATCGTCTCGATCCGCCCGTCCGCGTCGGCGATCACCCGGCCATAGGCGAGCGGATCGGGCGGGCGGAAACCGAGCACCACCACCGCGGGCGCATCCTCGGCGTGGAGCCGGTCGAGCATCCGCGCGCAGGTCCCGGCGGGCACCATCGGCACGTCGCCATAGAGGATCAGCACGTCGCCCGCGAACCCGGAGAGCGCACCTTCGGCCTGGCGGACGGCGTGCGCGGTACCGTGCTGCGGCTCCTGCACCGCGACCTCGACGCCGAGCGGCGCGACCGCGCGCTCGACCTGCTCGCGGCCCGATCCGACCACCACCACGCGCCGCGCGGCACCGAGACCGTCGATGCTCGCCAACAGGTGAAGCAGCATCGGCCGCCCCGCGATCGGGTGGAGCACCTTGTGCAGATCGGACTTCATGCGCGTGCCCTTGCCCGCGGCGAGGATGACGGCGGCGAAGGGCGGGCGTTGGGTCATGGCGCGCAGATGCCACGCCGCGCTTGCGGTTTCCAGCGCCGCGCCCCAAGCCTTCGGGCATGACCGCCCTGCGCTTCCGCACCATCGCCTTCGATCTCGACGGGACGCTCGCCGATACCTCGCCCGATCTCACCGCCGCGCTCAACCACGCGCTCGCCACGATGGGCCGCGCGCCGGTGCCCGCCAGCGACGTCCGCCACATGGTCGGCCACGGCGCACGCGCGCTGCTCGAGAAGGGGCTGGCGGCGACCGGTGCGGTCTCCGAGGCGCTGATCGACCAGGGTTTCCCGCTGTTCATGGCGCATTACGAGGCGCACATCGCCGACGGCTCGCGCCCGTTCCCGGGTGTCGAGGCGGCGCTCGACAGGCTGGCGGCGGACGGCATCGCGCTCGCGATATGCACCAACAAGATCGAGCGGCTGGCGCGGCTGTTCGTCACCGCGATGGGCTGGGACGGCCGCTTCGCCGCCATCGTCGGCGGCGACACGCTGGCGACGAAGAAACCCGAACCCGAGATGGTGACACAGGCGATCGCGCGCGCCGGCGGCGGCCCGGGCGCGATGGTCGGCGATTCGATCTCGGACACCGACGCCGCGCGCGCCGCGGGCGTACCGTGCGTCGCGCTGAGCTTCGGCTTCTCCGACCGCCCCGCCGACCAGCTCGGCGCGGACCGGCTGATCGACCATTGGGACGCGCTGATCCCGACCCTGGCGACGCTCTGACTTTCCCGGTGACAAGCATTTCCACGCGTCGCGTGCCTTGTCTCGCGGCGACCGCTTTGCCACATGCGCCGGGCATGACGAGACGGGTCCTGCGAACGATACGCGCGTGGAAGGTCGGTTGAGATGAGCGACAGGAACGGCGAGGCCCAGACGCTCGCCCCCTCGGCGGCGCTGAGCGTGGAGACGGTGACGCGGGTGCATCACTGGAACGAGCATCTCTTCTCGTTCGCGATCACGCGGCCGCCGAGCTTCCGTTTCCGCTCGGGCGAGTTCGTGATGATCGGCCTGCCCGACGGCAAGCGCCCGCTGCTGCGCGCCTATTCGATCGCCAGCCCGGCCTATGCCGAGGAACTCGACTTCCTGTCGATCAAGGTGCCCGACGGGCCGCTGACCTCCAGGCTCCAGCAGATCGTCGAGGGCGATCCGATCTTCCTCGGCCGCAAGCCGACCGGCACGCTGGTGTCCGACGCGCTGCTGCCCGGCCGGCGGCTGTTCCTGCTGTCGACCGGCACCGGCCTGGCGCCGTTCCTGTCGGTGGCGCGCGATCCCGACATCTACGAGATGTTCGACGAGGTGGTGGTGGTCCATTCGGTACGCCGCGTCTCCGACCTCGCCTATCGCGCCGAGCTGGAAGGTAGGCTCGCCGACGACCCGCTGGTCGGCGAAGTCGCGGCGGAGAAGCTGCGCTACGTCCCCACCGTCACCCGCGAGGCGTTTCCGACCAAGGCGCGGATCGGCGGCCTGATCGACGACGGCACTCTGTTCGCCGGCGGCCCCGGCTTCGATCCCGCGACCGACCGCATCATGATGTGCGGCAGCATGGACATGATCCGCGAACTGGCCAGGCGCTTCGAGGGGCTCGGCTTCGAGGAGGGCTCGAACGCCAAGCCGGGCGCCTACGTGATCGAGCGCGCGTTCGTGGGGTAGGAATTATCAAGGGGGTAAGCGGGTGAAAGCCGGCGTTGTCGCAACAGGGGTTTTTGCTCTCGTCACGGGAGCCGCGCAGGCGCAGGACGCGACGTTCGCGGCAAAGATGCGCGATGTGAATGCGAGTGTTCCCGTACCGGACGCCCAGACGATCCGGAGCGGTGCGCTGGCAGCGCTCGACAGGATCGCGAGCCAGACCGGCGCGTGCGCGCCGACAGGCGTCACGATGGAAGCGGCGACACCGGCGACGTCGGACCGCCTGCTCGTCCAGGGTATCGATGCCGGACACGTGAAGAATGCGTGGCTGGCCTATGGCACGCCCGTCGGATGTCCCGATGCCACGCGATCCCGCTTCCTGATCTTGCATATGCCGGACGAAACGATCCGGACGACTGTCTTCAATCCGGGCGACACGCTCGCTTCGCCATCGCTCCTGCGCGACGCATCGACGGGTGCGCGCCTCGCCGCCTGGGTGGCCGTGAAAGCAGTCGATCCGGCGCGCGACGGCAACGACGTGCCCATGCTCGGATCACGCGTCACCGCGAGGAGCGCGGACCTGTCGCCCGATTTCTTCGGTTCACGGTACAAGGGCAACTGGGGCGAAATCTGGACCTTCAAGGTCTGCGGACGGGTCGCCGACGTGCCTGTCACGTTCACGACGGATGGGCAGGGCGGTGCCTATTACCATTTCGACCAGAAGGGGGTGAAGCTGCACTGACGATCCGACGCACGTCGATCGCCTACAGCGTATCCACCACCCCGCCATCCACCCGCAGCGCCGCACCGCTCGTCGCCGACGCCTGCCTGGACGCCACATAGACCACCATGTTCGCCACCTCCTCCACGGTGGCGGCGCGCTGGATCACCGAGCTCGGGCGGTTGGCCTTGACGAAGTCGGCTCCCGCCTCCTCGAGCGACTGGCCGGGCTTGCGGCTGTCCTTGAGCATCTCCGCGACGCCTTCGGAGAGCGTCGGCCCCGGCAGCACCGAGTTGACCGTCACGCCGGTGCCCGCCATCCGCTTGGCGAGCCCGCGCGCGACCGCGACGTTGCCGGTCTTGCTGACGCCATAGTGGATCATCTCGACCGGGATATTGAAGGCGCTCTCGGACGCGATGAAGATCACCCGGCCCCAGCCCGCCTTTTCCATCCCCGGCAGATAGGCGCGCGACAGCCGCACGCCCGACATGACGTTGACCGTCCAGTGGCGGTCCCACGCGTCGTCGCTCGTCGCGAAGAAGTCGCCGGGCTCGAAGATGCCGGCATTGTTGACGAGGATGTCGACCGCAGGCTCGGCGGCGACCAGCGCGGCGCAGCCCTCGGCGGTGCCGACATCCGCCGCCGCACCACGCACCTCGGCACCCGGAACGGCCTGCACGACCGCCTCGACCCCGGCCGCGGTCCGGTCCGCGCCACGGCCGTTGACGATCACGGTCGCGCCGGCCTCGGCCAGCCCCTTGGCGATGGCGAGGCCGATGCCACCGGTCGATCCGGTGACGAGCGCGGTCTTGCCGGAGAGGTCGATCTTCATGGGGGGAGGCTCCGCGAATAGGTTTCGGATCGAAATCGAACGACTCGCGCAGTGGTTCCGCTCAGCCGATCCGCTTCACCCAGCCCTGCGTATCGGCGACGCTGCCGCGCTGCATCCCGACCAGGGTCGCACGCAGGCGATCGGTCACCGCGCCACCGTCGCCGTTGCCGATCGTGAAGCTGCCATGCGCGCCTTTGGCCTCGCCGATCGGGGTGATGACCGCCGCCGTGCCGCAGGCGAACACCTCGCGCAGCTTGCCCGAGCGCGCATCCGCCTCCCATTCGGCGAAGCGATAGGGCCGCTCGATCACCTCGTGCCCGCTGCCCCGCGCGAGCTCGATCACCGAGTCGCGGGTGATGCCGGGCAGGATCGTGCCGCCCAGCGGCGGCGTCACCAGACTGCCGTCGTCCATCACGAAGAACACGTTCATGCCGCCCAGTTCCTCGACATAGGCGTGCTCGGCGGCGTCGAGGAAGACGACCTGATCGCAGCCGTGGCGGATCGCCTCGGCTTGCGCGACCAGGCTCGCGGCATAGTTGCCGCCGCACTTGGCCGCGCCGGTGCCGCCCGGCGGGTCGGGCCCGCCGCTCTGTGCCGGCCCTCCTGCCGCGGAGGACGAGCCGGACGAGCGCATCGAGATCGTGCTGCCGGACGGGACTGCGGTGCGCGTTGCCGCGACGATCAGTGCCGCGACCTTGCGCCGCGTGCTGGCGGCGCTGCGCGCATGATC
>CAZZZX010000236.1:0-5263 GCA_964658585.1 uncultured Novosphingobium sp. | reverse complement strand
TCCCGGTAGCCGCCCTTCGCGAAGCTGCCCATGTAGCAGAGGCATTCGGCGTCCAGCGCCAGCAACGCCTCGACGCTGTTCGTCGCCTCGATCCCGGTGTCGGGCATGTCGATGAAGGACCCGGCATCACGCCCGGCCCGGTCGGGCCGCGCGACATAGAGCCCGGCCAGTTCCAGCGCCGGATTGTTGAGGATGCAGCGCAACGCGCGCAGGCCGGCGGTGCCCGTCCCCCACTGAACGACCCTGATCGGCAAATCCCGCTCCCCGACGCATTGACGGCACGGACCTCGGCCGGTGTCTATTCCTGTGTCTGTTTCATGTCGACCGATCGGATGTGCCGATCACCCGCGAGCGGTGGCGGCGTGCAGCGACGCGAAGCGCTCGACCTGCTGCGCTTCGCCGCCATGGCGCTGGGCGAAGGCGAGCAGCCGCTTGAACAGATGGCCGACCGGATACTCGTCGGTCACGCCGATGCCGCCGTGGAGCTGGATCGCCTGCCCGCCGACGAACATGCCGGCTTGCGCGACACGGGCCTTCACCGCCGCCGCCAGCGCAGCGCGGCGCGGGGCAGGGGCCTCGATCAGCGCCTCGAGCCCGCGCAGCACGATCGAGCGGGCCTGCTCGACCTCGATGAACATGTCGGCGACGCGATGACGGAGCGCCTGGAAGTCGCCGATCAGCCGGCCATATTGCTTGCGGGTCATCAGATAGTCGCGCGTCATCTCGAGCGCGCGCTCCATCGCGCCGAGCGCCTCGGCGGATTCCAGCACCAGCGCATGATCGAAGGCATCGTGCAGCGCCGTTGCGGCGGTATCGCCGGAGGCGAGCAGGATGGCGGGCGTTCGATCGAGCAGCAGCTCGCCACCGGCGCGATCGTCGATCGTCGCGAACCGCACGAGCGGAGCGCCGCCCGCCGCCATCTCGAACACGGCGAGCCCTTCGTCGTTCCGCGCCGAGACAAGCAGAGCGTCGGCTTGGCCTGCGCCGACGATGCCGGTCTTGCGCCCGGTCAGCGCCCACCCGTCGCCGCTGCGGACGGCGCGGGTCTCCACCCAGTCGGGATCGCCGCGCGCCCCGGCTTCGTCATGGGCGAGCAACGGCCGGGCATCGCCTGTCGTGATGGCCGCGACGCGATCGGGGGCGATGGCGAGCAACAGCCGAGCGGTCGTCATGCCGATCTCGACGAACGGGCTGCGTACCAGCGCGCGGCCCAGCTCTTCGGCGATGATCGCACTGTCGAAGACGGTGCCGCCGAGCCCGCCCGCCGCTTCAGGCAGCCCTGCCATCAGCCAGCCCTGATCGGCGCCATAGACCCAGGTCGAGGCGGGATCCTCCGCCTCGCGGAGATCGCGCGCACTCGCCCAGCGGCGTAGTCCGTCGCGCAGCATGACCTGTTCCTCGGTCGGCACGAAGGCGATCGTCATGGTGTCAGGCCCGCAGCAATTGTGCAGCAATGATGTTCCGCTGCACCTCGTTCGAGCCGCCATAGATGGTGCCGGCACGGCGGTAGAGGAAATCGGCGGTGACGCCGTAAGCGAGCGGACTGCCGGGTGCGTCGGCGGGGGCGCCGAGCTTGTAGTCGGCTTCCGGATAGGCCGGCAGCGCGTCGTCGCCGAGTGCCTCGACCAGCAGTGCGCCGATCCGCTGGACAAGCTCGGTGCCCTTCACCTTGAGGATCGATGGCGTCGGCGAGGCCGCATTGGCGCCTGCCTCTTCCTCGGCGACGACGCGCCACAGCGTCGCCTCGTGCGCGAGCACCTCGATCTCGAGCTGGGCGAGGCGCCGGGCGAAATGCGGATCCTCGATCAGCGGCCGGCCGCGTGCCGTCACCCGGCTCGCCACCGTCCGGCAGCGCTCGATCAGATGCTTGTTGCGCGGCACCTCCGCCGAGAAGGTACGCTCGGCGCCGAGCAGCTGCTTGGCGTAGGTCCAGCCCTGATTCTCTTCCCCGATCAGATTCTCCGCCGGCACCTTCACGTCGACGAAGAACACCTCGTTGAGGATATGGCCGCCCTCGATCCCGATGATCGGCCGGATCGTGATGCCGGGGCTCTTCAGATCGACGAGCAGGAACGATATTCCGGCCTGCGGTCGCCCTGCTGTCGAGGTGCGGGCGAGCAGAAACAGCCAGTCGCAATACTGCGCCTCGGACGTCCAGATCTTCTGGCCGTTGACGATGTAATGGTCGGCGTCGCGGACCGCGCGGGTCTGCAGCGCGGCGAGGTCGGAACCGGCATTGGGCTCGGAGAAGCCCTGCGCCCAGAAATGCTCGCCCGACAGGATCGGTGGCAGGAAGCGCGTTCTCTGCTCCGCGCTGCCCACGCTGTAGATGATCGGGCCGACGAGATGGAACGCCTGCGGATTGACCGCGGGGCAGCCGGCGAGGAAGCATTCCTCGTCGAAGACGTGGCGCTGGCCGATCGTCCATCCGGTGCCGCCATGCTCCGCCGGCCAATTGGGTGCGGACCAGCCGCGTTGGTGGAGCTTCGCGGTCCAGTATTGCACGTCGGGCTTGTGCGGATGATAGCCGAGCAGCGTGCGTTGCGCCATTTCGGCGGGCAGTTCCGCCGCGATGAACGCGCGGATTTCGGCGCGGAAGGCGTCGTCGCTCATAGCCTCTTTCCGAAGGGTTTGAACAGCCCGCTGACGCGCAGCACGTCGCGTCCGTTGCAGGTCGCGACCGCATCGGCGAAGATGAGGTCTGCCGATCGCTTCCGGGTGACGATCGCCGCCTCGATCCAGTCGCCGATGCGCGCCGGCCGCAGAAAGTCGGCCGATAGATTGAGCGTGATCCCGGACAGGATGATGGTCACTGCGAAATCGGCGAAGGCGAGCAGGAAGCCGCCATGCGCAAAGCCTTCGCTGTTGCTCTGGCTCGGCCCGATGCGGCTGCCCACGATCGGCGCGCGACCGTCGCGATCCTTGACGTAGTAGCGCCCGGCGCGGCCCGGGAAGATGCCCGGCGTCACGAGCCGGACGAAGCCCGGTGGCGGACTGTCGAAGGCCGTATCGGAATCGTCGGTACGCAGCCATTCGAGCACCGTCTCGCCGCGCGGCGTCTCCGCGCTCAGCACGAGCCGGTCGCCATCGAGCCGGAATTTCCGGACCAGATCGGAGCCGGCGAGTTGCGGGAGCGAGCCGGCCTCGATGTGATGCACCACCGTCCCGGCGGAGCAGTCGAGCGTAAAGCGCCCGCAATAGGCGGTGTAGTCGGGCATCGCGGTCTCGCCCGTCACGCCCGGCCCCTTGCACAGATGGACCGACATACGCCCGTCATATCCGTAGCACAGATGGCCCGAGGGCGCCGATCCCAGCGGCAGGTTGACCGCCCCGGCCCGCTTCATCGCAAGGCCGGACAGCCGCCAGCTCCCCAGCAGCAGCGCCGCGTCCGCGACCGGCAGCGGGATTTCGGGCGGGATGGCGCGGGCGTCGCTCATGATCCGGCACGCCGCCGTTCCTCGATCAGCACGTTGCGCGCCAGCATCATCGCCAGGCTCTCGCGATCGAGCGACATCGCGAAGGTTTCCGTCAGCGCGGCGTTGAGATTGGCCTTGGCATAGGCAAGCCCGGCGCCGGGCAGCGCGACGAGCTGTGCTGCGATGTCCATCACCGCCTCTTTCAGGACTTCGTCGGGATGTACGGCGTCGACCAGCCCGAAGGCGAGCGCCGCGGCGGCGTCGCGCTTCTCGTCGATGAAATAGAGCTGTCGCGTCTTGGCGGTCCCGAGGATGCGGGTCCACAACCATGAACCGCCATAGTCGCCCGACATGCCGCTGGAGGTGAAGGCGGCGCGGAACTTGGCGGATTGCGCAGCGAAGCGCAGATCGCAGGCTGCGGCGAGGCTGAGGCCCGCGCCAGCACACGCGCCGTTGATCATCGCGATCGTCGGCTTGGGCATTTCGTGGAGCAGTCGCGCCGCCTCGGCGTTGCGGCGCAACCACCGCGTCCGGGTCTCTGTGGACGAGCGGGACGGGACGTCGCCGGCCACGCGCTCGTCGGCCGCCCGGGCGATCGCTTTCATGTCGCCACCCGCGCAGAAACCCCGGCCGGCGCCGGTCAGCACGACGCAGCGCACCGCATCGTCGTCCGCAGCCTTGCGAACCGAATCGGCCAGGTGGCGCATCAATTCGGGATTGAGCGCATTGAGGCTGTCGGGACGGTTGAGCGTCAGCAGCGCGACGCCATCCTTCACGGTCTCGATCAGCACCTCGTCGCTCAACCCGCCCCTCCTCCGTGGCTCCCTCGTTATCGGGATAGATAGAGTTACCCCAAAAACAAAGTCCGAAAATAAGCAGGTCTGCGGCTCAGATGCGAAACAGGCGGTATTTGGGACGGCGCTCGAGCGGGGCGTAGGACCGCTTGGATTGCGCGAAACCGGGGTTGCCGAGGTCCTGCTCGAAATTGAGCCGCGTCGCGGCGGATGTAGCGGCATAGCGGGCGAACATCCACGGATAGGCACCATTGTGCGCGCGTCGGCCCTTGGCGAAATGGACGAGATGCTCGCCATCGTCGCGGCGGCTGGCGAGCATGAAGGCGGCCGCAGCGCCGGAGCCGGTGCGCACCATTGCGCCCGTCAGCCCCAGCGATCCGGCCATCGCGATCGCCTCGCGGCATTCTGCAAGATCGGTCGTCCCGATCTCGCGACCGACGTCGGCAAGCCAGCCGTCCAGCATATCCTCCAGCACCGTACCCATATCGGGCGTGACGACATGGTAGCTGGGCGAGTGTTCCGCCTCGAAGGCGCGCGCCTGGGATCGCCGGGTCTTGGCGTGGCGGAGCACGGCCATCTCGCCGGCATCGTACACATAGTCGCTGTCGGCATCGCGCGCCTCGCAGGCGAGACCGAGCCTGCTCGCCAGGTCGATCGCTTCCGCGCCGAACGGGAACAGGCAGTCATGGTGGTCCAGCAGCGCGGCGGCTGCGGCCGGGTCGATGGGTGCGAGCGGGAGCGCGTGGCGCTGGCCGTCGTAGGTCACGCCGCTCAGATGCGGGACCGGTCCGTCGGCGATCCGGTAGCGATGTCTTGCTCGGAACAGGAACAGGTTGGCAAACGCATATTCGGCCGGCGGTCGCGCGGCTTCGGGCAGCCGCGCGGTAAGCCAGTCACGATCGGCGAGCGTCAGCGCGCGGCCGGTCTTTTCCCCGTCGCCTGCGATCGGCGCATCGCCGACGACCGGGTGCGGGTCTCCGGAGCGTTTGCTCCTGTTCGTATCCGGTTCGCTCACGCTCGCCTCATCATGCCGCGTTGAGCGGGGCGGCGGCG
>CAZZZX010000235.1:0-5314 GCA_964658585.1 uncultured Novosphingobium sp. | reverse complement strand
CTCGACCGGCTGCGCGGCGAGGCGCTGTGGACCTGGGAATGCGACGCCGCGCTGCGGCTGACCGCGGTCTCGCGCGAGGGGCTGGCGGCGCTCGGGCTCGGCGGCGGGCCGCCGGTGGCGGGCGACGCGCTGACCAGGCTGGTGACGCTGGAGGAGGACGGCACCGCGCCGCCGCCGCTGCTCGCCGCGCTGGCCGGCGGCCATGGCTTCGACGACCAGCATGTCACGGTGCGCGTGGGCGGGGCCCGGTTCCGGCTGGCGGGCGAGCCGATCCTCGATCCGCTCGGCCAGGTCCGCGGCTTCAGCGGTGTCGCCTTCGCCGCGGGGGACGCCGCAGCATCGCCGCCGCCGGCGAGCGACGGCGGCGCCTTCGCGGTGCGGCTCGACGCGGCGCTGCGCACGCCGCTGCAGCGGATCGTCGCGACCGCCGAGCAGATCCGCGAGCAGGAGGACGGCCCGCTGCGCTCGGACTATGGCGCCTATGCCGGCGACATCGCGTCCGCCGGCCGGCATCTGCTCGGGCTGGTCGACGATCTCGTCGATCTCGAGGCGGTCGAGCGCGACGATCTCGCGGTCGAGCGCGATTCGCTCGATCTCGCCGATCTCGCGCGCCGCGCCGCCGGACTGCTGTCGGTCCGCGCCGACGACAAGGCGATGCGGATCGAGCGTCCCGACGAGGACGATCGCCTGCCCGCGACCGGCGATTTCCGCCGCGCGCTCCAGGTGCTGGTCAACCTCGTCGGCAATGCGGTGCGCTTCGGTCCCGAAGGCTCGACCGTCACCGTCTCGGTGGCCGCGCTGGGCGAGGGCGCGACCGCCGCGGTGGTCGCCGACGAGGGCCGTGGCATCGCGCCCGAGGATCGCGAGCGCGTGTTCGAGAAGTTCGAGCGATTGGGTGCGCGCGAGCCCGGCTCGGGGCTCGGCCTCTACATCTCGCGGCGTCTGGCGCGCGCGATGGGCGGCGACGTGACGATCGAGGGCGCGGCGGGCGAGGGCGCGCGCTTCGTCTTCACGCTGCCGGGGGCGTAGGCCGGCCGGCGAACCGCCGTACGCGATCGAGATGATATCCGGCCGCCGCGCGCATCTCGGCGCTGCGCGACGCGTCGGCCGAGCACCATATCGCGACGCAGACGCTCTTGAGATCCGCGCACAGACCGATCAGCGTCCGGTCCGCATCCTCGAAAGACCGCCATGCCGCCTCAGGCAGGCAGGCGATATCCAGTTCGCGCGGGCCGATGCAGGCATCCTCGAAATCGATCCAGCGCGGCCCGTCCGTGCCGATCAGCAGGTTGCCGAGATGCGCGTCGCCGTGCAGCGGGACGGGGTCGCCGGGCGTTCCCGCGATCGCGCCGCGCAGTCGGCGATACTGCGTCGCGAGCAGGGTACGATCCGTCGCGGAGACCGCCCGGGACGCGGCGCCATCCGTCAGCACGCGCCAGCAGCGGTCCAGCGTTCGTGTATAGGAGGGCAGGTCGCCCGCATAGTCGCGCAGGCCGCGATGCACCGCGTCGAGCGTCGCGGCGGCGATTGGCGCATCGGTGTCGTCCGCGGTTCGCGCGCCCTCGACATGCGGCCACAGGCTGACGACCGCTGATGCGAGGACGTGCGGTCCCGCGAACCGCTCCGCCGGCGGCGCGACCACGGGTGCCCCGCGCGCCACGAGATGCCGTGCCACCGCAAGCTCGCGGACCGCCGTCGCGTGCGCGACAGCGGCCGGCTCGGCGGACTGGACCCGCGCGACGAGCCCCGACGGCGGCAGCGCCAGGATCGTATGGTGTGCGGCCCCGAGAAGAACCGGCTCGACCGCGCCGAGCCCGATCGCCCCGCAAAGCGTGCGGACCGCCGCGATCTCGTCGGCGAGAGAGGCGCGGGTCATCGCGGGTCCGTGCCGCAGATCGATGGGGGCGGTCCAGCGGCCGTGGCGATCCGGCGGCCGGATGATCGCATCGCGCATTCGAAGCAATCAAGCGTCGCGTTCGGGACGTTTGATTGCTTCGCCGCGCTCGCAATGACGATCTTGATCCGCGCGCCGTGCTGCGCCCCCGTTCAGCGCTCCCCGATCTCGACATAGTCGCGCTGCGTCGGCCCGGTGTAGAGCTGGCGCGGGCGGCCGATCTTCTGGGCGGGATCGGTAATCATCTCGTTCCATTGCGCGACCCAGCCGACCGTGCGGGCGAGCGCGAACAGCACGGTGAACATCGTCGTCGGGAAGCCGATCGCGGACAGGATCACGCCCGAATAGAAATCGACATTGGGGTACAGCTTCTTCTCGATGAAATAATCGTCCTTGAGCGCGATCTGCTCGAGCTCGCGCGCGGTGTCGAGCACGGGGTCGCTGATGCCGAGCTTGTCGAGCACCTCGGACGCGGTCTTGGACAGCACCTTGGCGCGCGGATCGAAGTTCTTGTAGACGCGGTGTCCGAAGCCCATCAGCCGGAACGGATCGTCCTTGTTCTTGGCGCGCGCGATGAATTCGGGGATGCGCTCGGGCCGGCCGATCTCGCGCAGCATGTTGAGCGCCGCCTCGTTGGCGCCGCCATGCGCGGGGCCCCACAGGCAGGCGATGCCCGCGGCGATGCACGCGAACGGATTGGCGCCCGACGAGCCCGCCAGCCGCACCGTCGAGGTCGAGGCGTTCTGCTCGTGGTCGGCATGGAGGATGAAGATCTTGTCCATCGCCTCCTCGATCACGGGATCGACCTCATACTCCTCGGCGGGGACCGAATAGGTCATGCGCAGGAAGTTGCCGGTGTAGCTGAGATCGTTGTCGGGATAGACGAAGGGCTGGCCGAGCGAATATTTGAACGCCATCGCGGCCAGCGTCGGCATCTTGGCGATCAGCCGATGCGACGCGATCTCGCGCTGCTGCGGATCGTTGATATCGGTCGAATCGTGATAGAAGGCGGAGAGCGCGCCGACCACGCCGCACATGATCGCCATCGGGTGCGCGTCGCGGCGGAAGCCGCGGAAGAAGGTCGAGAGCTGCTCGTGCACCATGGTGTGGTGCGTGATCGTATGGGTGAAATCGGAGAACTGGTCCTTGTTCGGCAGCTCGCCCCGCAGCAGCAGATAGGCGACCTCCATGAAGCTCGACTTCTCGGCGAGCTGCTCGATCGGATAGCCGCGATGCAGCAGGATGCCCGCGTCGCCGTCGATATAGGTGAGTGCCGACTGGCACGCCGCGGTCGAGGTGAAGCCCGGATCGTAGGTGAACAGATCGGTGTCCGCGTACAGCTTGCGGATGTCGATCACGCTCGGCCCGACCGTGCCGTCCATGATCTTGTAGTCGAACTCCTTGCCGGGAACCCCAAGCGTCGCGCTGCCGTCGGCCATAGTCCATGTCCTCCATCGTCTTGTTCGTGGCGCCCCCCGACCGGGCGGCCGAGGAGCGAGAAGATCGGTCAGCCCGCCGACGCGTGACTGTCGGCGAGACGTGCCAGGCTCTCCTCGCGGCCCAGCAGCAGCAGCACGTCGAAGATGCCGGGACTGGTCGTCCGGCCGGTCAGCGCCGCCCGCAGCGGTTGCGCTACCTTGCCGAGGCCGACCCCGGCCGCTTCGGACACGCCGCGTACCGCCGCGTCGAGCGCGTCCGCGGTCCAGTCCGCGGTCTCCAGCGCATCGGCCGCGGCGGCCAGCAGGACCGCGCCGTCACCCTCCAAAAGGGCCTGGGCGCGCGCATCGAGCATTAGCGGGCGCGCGCGAAAAAGGAAGGTGGCTCCGTCCGCGATTTCGTCCAGATTCCGGGCACGCGGCTTCAGTTCGGCCATGCCGCGGTGCAACACGTCGCGTTCGTCCGCGCCGAGCGCGCGGCCGACGAGTCGTTCCACCCGCGGCGCGACCAGATCGACCAGCCGGGCGTCGTCCGCCGCGCGGATGTAATGGCCGTTGAGGCTGTCGAGCTTCTTCGAGTCGAAACGCGCGGGCGAGCGGCCGATGTCCTTCAGATCGAACAGCGCGGTCGCGCGCGCGCGGTCGACGATCTCCTCGTCGCCATGGCCCCAGCCGAGCCGGAGCAGATAATTGTCGAGCGCCTCGGGCAGGATGCCCATCTCGTCGCGATAGGCGTCCACCCCCAATGCGCCGTGACGCTTGGAGAGCTTGGCGCCGTCGCTGCCGTGGATCAGCGGGATGTGCGCATAGACCGGCTGCTGCCAGTCCATCGCGCGCAGGATGCCCAGTTGCCGGAAGGCGTTGTTGAGATGATCGTCGCCGCGGATGACGTGGGTCACGCCCATGTCGTGATCGTCGACCACCACCGCGAGCATATAGGTCGGCGTACCGTCCGAGCGCAGCAGCACCATGTCGTCGAGTTCGGCATTGCGCACCGTGACCGCGCCCTGGACGACATCGTCGATCGTCGTCTCGCCCTCGGTCTCGGCCTTCAGCCGGATGACGAAGGGCGCGCCGTCCGGCGCCTCGTCGGGGTCGCGATCGCGCCAGCGGCCATCGTAGCGCAGCGGCAGCCTGGCGGCGCGCTGGGCGGCGCGCATCTCGTCGAGTTCCTGCGCGGTCGCGAAGCATTTGTACGCGCGGCCCTGATCGAGCAGCTGGAACGCGACCTCGGCATGACGGCCGGCGCGCGCGAACTGATAGACCTCGTCGCCGTCCCAATCGAGCCCGAGCCAGCGCAGTCCGTCGAGGATCGCGCCGATCGCCGGCTGGGTGGAGCGCGCGCGATCGGTATCCTCGATGCGCAGCAGGAATCTGCCGCCGGTGCGGCGTGCCCACAGCCAGTTGAACAGCGCGGTGCGCGCGCCGCCGATATGCAGGAAACCGGTCGGCGAGGGCGCGAAGCGGGTCACCGCCGGGGTGGTCGTATCGTCGCCGCTTGCGCCCACGCGCACTTCCTTCAGACTGGGGGTCATGGGGGATATCGCGCGGCGACCTAGCATGGCGACCGGGGGGCGGCAAACGCCCCGCGCCGCCCGGCGGCTGCGCGCTTTTCGCGACGCGATCGAGCATTGGCTCGAGGCCGAGCGTGCGCAGCTGCCGCTGTGGATCCCGGTCGGGCTGATCGCGGGGGTGGCGGCCTGGTACGCGCTGCCCGAGGCGGCGGCGTGGCGCGGCTGGCTGTGCGGGTGCGCCGCGCTCGCCGCGGCCGGGCTCGGCTTTGGCGGCGGCGGACGGCTGGGGCGTGCGGTCGCGTTGTTCGCGCTGTGCGGCGCGCTCGGCTGCGCGCTGGTCTGGTGGCACGCCGAGCGTGTCGCCGCGCCGCGGCTGGCGCGCGCGCAGGTGGCGTCGTTCGACGCGCGGATCGAGCGGGTCGAACCGCTGCCCGCGCGGCAGGCGGTGCGGCTGCTGCTCGCGCCGCGCG
>CAZZZX010000234.1:0-5342 GCA_964658585.1 uncultured Novosphingobium sp. | reverse complement strand
GGACGGACACCCGGCTCCGTTCCGTCGCAGGAGATATCGCATGGCAACCCGAACCGCCGATCGGCCCGACCCGCAGGCGGCCGAAGCTCAGCCCCAGCGTCGCACCGGCATGACCGAGGCGGAAGCCCGCTACATGCGCGGCGACAAGCAGCCGGCGGCCGGTAGCATACCGATGAGCACGTCGCGCTTCCTGAACAGCCCGCTCTTCACCCACGCCTTCACGCGCATGGCGCTGCGCCGGCACGGCGACGATGTGGCGACCACCTACGACATCCCCGACATGTCGCGCGGCCTGGCCGATGTCGCGGATTACGCCTCCGCGCTCGAGGGCCTGACGGAAGAGAAGGCGAGCAACCCCGCGTTCCGGGACTTCCTCGAGCGGCGGCCGTCGTCGGTCTACGATCCCGATGCGATGGATCATCACGCGCCGGGTACGCTCGGTGCCGAGATCCGGGGGTTCATCCGTCAGTCGGGATACGACCTCAATTTCGTCAACAAGGACTTGGCGCCCAGGCACGATCTCGAATATCTGATGAAGCGCTTCGGCGACTGCCACGACATCCAGCATATCGTGACAGGCTTCGGGCCGAACTCCGCCGGCGAGAGTGCGCTTGCGCTGATGAACGTCACCGCCAACGCGGTGCATCTCAATCCCAAGCTCGCGCAATTCCTGTCGATGCCGAACATCTTCGTGACGGCGGCCGCCTATGCCCGGATCGGCTTCAACTATCCCGGCGGCATGTCGATGCAGATGGAGGCGATGGAGAAGGGGATCGCCGCCGGCCGGTCGATCAGGATGCCGCTCGTGATGGTCGAATGGGAGACCTATCTCGACTGGCAGCTCGACGACATCGCCGCCGATCTCGGCTTCGAGCGCGGGCCGGGCGACGCGTGGACGGTCTCTGAACAACTCTGTCGCGGCTGAGAGGCTTGTCGAGAAGGCGCGAACGAGCGCCTTCCAGGAGCCCTCCGCCGGCGACGTCAGTCCAGCGGTGGCATCGCGTAGAATTTGTCGAGCATCCGGTGGAAGTGGACCACGGTCTGCTCCTCGCCCGGATTGGTGCGCGCGCCCTTCCAGCCGCGCGAGCGCATCCCGAGTTCGACCGAGCGCATGTTGTTGAAGTCCTGCTCGAGGAAGGGATTGCGGCCGCGGGCTTCCTCGAAACCGTTGGCGACGTGCTGCTCCACCTTCGGCTCCTGGCCGGGCGCATAGCGGTTCAAAGACCAGATATCGAAGATGCAGTGATCCGCCTTCTCGGGGTGCGGACGCATCCGATACCATAACACCGCGTCGATGGTCGGCAGCACGATCGTGTTGGGAAAGATGTGGATGCTGATGCCCGCCGCGAACAGCGCCTCAAGCGACATCGTCTCGGGCCAGATCGCACCGGTCGCCTCGATCTCCTCCCGCTGCAGTTCCATGAAGCGCGGGAAGAGCATGGTCTCGTCGCTGCCGACCGGGAACTCGTCGCGCAGCCGTGCGAGCGACTTCATCACCGGATCGCTGATCTGCGCGAAGAGCGTTTCGTGCAGTTCCTTGGACTGGTAGTAGAGCATGTCCGCGAGCGACTGGGCCGGCGTCCACTTGCCGTCCTCGCGCTTCATCCTCGGCATTTCGAGGAAGTTGGCGCTGAACCCGGCATGGTTGCCGAACACCGTGGTCGGCGATCGCATCGCGAAATAATCGACATTCGCGTTGTGCGTGGCGCCGCTGTGATAACCCTCGTGAAAGGCTTCCATCACCACCTTCCAGTTCACCGGCGCGATGATCGTCTCGTACCAGGCGCGGCGCAGGCCCTCATATTGGAAGGGTTCGAGCATCCCGACGACCGGGCCCAGCCAGTCGCGCAGCGGCTCGGCGCCCGGATCCATATTGACCCACCACCAGCCGGCGAAGCTGTCGACACGCGGCGACTTGAGCGCGATCGCGTCCTTGGTGAAGCCCGGGCAGTCGGCCCATTCCTCCTCGTGGAAGACATGGGTGTTCTCGCCCTTCAGATTCCATTTCCAGCCGTGGAAATTGCAGAAGAAGCCGCGGGTGTGGCCCCTGCCGGGATTGACCAGCCGGCGACCGCGATGCTGGCAGACATTGTAATAGGCCTGCACCTTGCCCTTGCCCGTGCGGACGATGATGATCGATTCGTCCAGCACTTCGTAGGTGACGTAATCGCCGACGTTCGGGATCTCCTCGTCGCGGCAGGCGATGTGCCACGTTCGCGGCCAGAGGCGCTCGCGTTCGAGGCGGAAATTGTCCGGGCTCGTGTAACGGTCCGCGGGGACGAAATCGGGGCGGATCCCGCCGTCCTCGATCGGCGCCGCATCCCTGCCGACCTTCGGCTTCTTGATCCTGGTGATCTCGTTCACGCCGCTCTCTCCTCGTGCGCGACTATCGCCGCGTCCCGTCCGTCATCGCGTCACCACTCGCCGACATTGGGCATCGATTTCCAGGGTTCCTGCGGCTCCTTCCAGGGAGCCTTCTGCAGGATCTCGATCGAGATGCCGTCGGGCGAACGAACGAACGCCATATAGCCGTCGCGCGGCGGGCGGTTGATCGTCACGCCTTTCTCGACGAGCGCGGCGCAGGTCGCGTAGATATCGTCGACCTCATAGGCGACATGGCCGAAGTTGCGGCCCCCGCCGTAGCGCTCGACGGACCCGTCCTCGGCCGGCCAGTTGTAGGTCAGCTCGATCTGCGCGTCCTCCTGGCCCGGCGGAGCGACATAGACGAGCGAAAAGCGGCCGGCCTCGACATCGTAGCGCTTCACCTGCTCGAGACCGAGCTTGTCGACATAGAAATCCAGCGAGGCATCCAGATCGGCGACCCGGACCATGGTATGGAGATAGCGCATTCGCGAAGCTCAGCTCCTCGGCGATCAAAGCTGCGGGCGGGAGAGTTCCCACACGCGACCCGATAGCAGGTGATAAGGGGCCGGTTGAAGCCTTGCAAGCGAACAGGTTGCTCAATAAAGGCTCGAAGGGGGAGAGGCGTCCGCGTGTCCAGCCAGATTGCCATGGATAAAGGTAACCGAACCGGCTCCCTCGCCGATGCCCTGCACGAGGTCGTCGGGACCGCGGGACTGCTCGGGGGTGCGGCCGCGGCGACGTTCGGAACCGGCTGGTCGCGACTCGGCACGCCGATCGCGCTGGTCCGGCCACGCAGCACCGATGAGGTCTCGCGTATCGTGCGGATCTGCGCCGACGCCGCTGTCCCGGTGGTGCCGTGGGGCGGTCGCACCGGCCTCGTCAGTGGCGGGATGGCGAACGATGCGGTAGCGATCTCGCTCGACCGCATGAACCGCATCGAGGCGATCAGCCCGATCGACGGCACCATGCGGGTCGAGGCCGGCTGCGTGCTGCAGACTGCGGCGGAGGCGGCCGAGGCGGAGGGGCTGTTCCTGCCGCTCGATCTCGGCGCGCGCGGGACGGCGACGATCGGCGGCGTGATCGCGACCAATGCCGGCGGCAACCGCGTCGTGCGCTTCGGCATGATGCGCGACATGGTGCTCGGCCTCGAGGCGGTGCTTGCCGACGGGACGATCGTCTCGTCGCTCAAGCCGCTCATCAAGAACAATACCGGCTATGATCTCAAGCAGCTCTTTCTGGGATCGGAGGGCACGCTCGGCATCGTCACCCGCGCCGTGCTGCGGCTGCGGCCCGCCTATCCCAGTCGCAACGCCGCGATGCTGGCGCTCGACGACTTCGGCGGCGTGGCGACCTTGCTGCGGCGGCTGGAAGCCCGCCTCGGCGGCCAGCTCTCGGCGTTCGAGGCGATGTGGCCCGACTATTACGAGCTGGTCACCACCGCACCTGCGAAGGGCCGCCCGATCGTGCCGCACGGCCACGCCTTCTACGTGCTGGTCGAGGCGATGGGCGGCGACATCGAGGGTGATCGCGAGCGCTTCGAGGCGGCACTTGCCGACGCGATGGAGGCAGGACTGATCGCCGATGCGGTGATCGCCCGGTCCGAAGCCGATGTCGCCGCGATGTGGGCGCTGCGCGACGATGGCGAGCAGATCGGCCGCATCGGGCCGTTCGTGGCGCCCGACGTCTCGCTGCGGCTCTCGGACATCGCGCCGTTCACGACCATGCTGCGCGACCGGCTCGAGATGCGCTGGCCGGGCACGAAACTCGTGCTCTTCGGCCATGTCGGGGACGGCAACATCCACGTCATCGCCTCGATCGCCGAGAACACGCCCGCGATGCGCGATCAGGTGACGCGGGCGGTGCTCGAGCTGGTCGGCGAGTTTGGCGGCTCGGTCTCGGCCGAGCACGGCATCGGCCTCGACAAGCGCGATTACCTTCCGCTCTCCCGCAGCGACGCCGAGATCGCGGTGATGCGCCTTATCAAGCGCGCGCTCGATCCCCATAACCTGATGAATCCCGGCAAGATATTGCCGGCAGAGGACTGACGACTTGAACGCCATCACGCTCGACGACAAGTTCACCGCGACGACCGGACGCGTCTACGTCACCGGAGCGCAGGCGCTGGTACGGCTCCCGATCGAACAGGCGCGGCGCGACAGGGGCGCCGGGCACGATACCGCCGGCTTCATCTCCGGCTATCGCGGCTCGCCGCTCGGCACCTACGACAGTGCGCTCTGGTCCGCATCGAAACATCTCGCCGCCAACCGCATCCATTTCGAGCCGGGCGTCAACGAGGATCTCGCCGCCGCGGCGGTCTGGGGCACGCAGCAGGTCGCGCTGCTGAAAGGCGCCCGGCACGAGGGCGTGTTCGGAATGTGGTACGGCAAGGGGCCGGGCGTCGACCGATCGAGCGACGTGCTCAAGCACGCCAACTTCGCGGGTACCAGTCCGCTCGGCGGCGTGATCGCGCTGTGCGGCGACGATCATGCCGCGCGGTCGTCCACGGTCGCGCATCAGAGCGACCATGCGCTGATCCATTGCGGCATCCCGGTGCTCAACCCCGCCGATATCCAGGATTATATCGATCTCGGCCTGATGGGCTTCGCGCTGTCGCGCTACGCCAGTGTCTGGACGGGCTTCAAGTGCATCACCGACACCGTCGACGGCTCCGCCTCGATCGCGGTGGGCGACGGCCGGATCATGCCGGTTCTGCCGACAGATTATGAGATGCCGCCGGGCGGCCTGGCGATCCGCCAGGAGGTTGCGGCGCTCGCGCAGGAGGCGCGGCTGTTCGAGGAGCGGTTACGCGCCGCGCAGGCATTCGTGCGCGCCAACCGGCTCGATCGCATCGTGTTCGGAAGCGCGGGCAGGCGCCGGCTCGGCGTCGTCACGACCGGCAAGAGCCTCGCCGATGTCGGCGAGGCGCTGATCCGGCTCGGTATCGGGCCGGCCGATGCCGGGCGGGTGGGCATCGCGGT
>CAZZZX010000233.1:0-5357 GCA_964658585.1 uncultured Novosphingobium sp. | reverse complement strand
GACGACGCCGGTCGCTCCCGAGGTCCGGGCGGCGATGCTGCCCTTTCTCGACGGCGCGTTCGGCAATCCGCATTCGCCGCATCGCCCCGGGCGCGAGGCCAGGGCGATCGTCGAACATGCCCGCGAGCTTATCGCGGCGCCGTTCGGCGCGGGCGGCCGGATCGCCTTCACCAGCGGCGCGACCGAGGCGCTCAACTGGGCGATCAAGGGCATCGCTGCGAACCGCCCCGAACGGCCGCGCATCGTCACGATCGCGACCGAGCACGCCGCGGTGCTCGACACGGTGCGCTGGCTCGGGCTGCAAGGCGCGGACGTCGTCGAACTGCCGGTCGGCAGCGATGGGCTGGTCGATCTCGACGGGGCGGCGCGCGCGATCGACGGCACCACCGCGCTGGTCGCGGCGATGCTGGTCAACAACGAGATCGGCGTGATCCAGCCGATCGCCGAACTCGGCGCGCTCGCCCGCGCGGCAGGCGCGACGATGCTGTGCGATGCGGTGCAGGGCTATGGCCGCGTCGCGCTGCCGGTCGATGCGTGCGATCTGGTCGCGATCTCGGCGCACAAGATCCACGGCCCCAAGGGCATCGGTGCGCTGTGGCTGCGCGACGGGGTGGTCCCCGCGCCGCTGCTCCACGGCGGCGCGCAGGAGGTCGGCGCGCGCTCGGGCACGCTCGCGCCGATGCTGTGCGCGGGGTTCGGCGCGGCGGTGCGGGTGGCGACGGAGCGGATCGAGGTGGATGCGGCGCATGTCGCGCGGCTCTGGCACGAGATGCGGACCGCTCTCGGCCCGGACTGGACGCTCAACGGCGCGGCGCGCCCGCGCTGGCAGGGCAACCTCAACGTCCGTCACGACGGCCTCGATGTCGCACGGCTGATGACGGATCTGCGCGACATCGCGTTTTCGGCAGGCTCGGCCTGCGCCAGCGGATCGGGCCGCCCGAGCCACGTCCTCGCCGCGATCGGGTTGAGCGACGTGCAGGCGCGCGCGTCGATCCGGCTCGGCTTCGGGCGCTACACCAGTTCGGACGAGATCGAGTCCGCGTGCGCCGCGATCCGCGAGGCGGCGGCGCGCCAGCGGGCGTTGGCATGACCGAGCCGTTTCATGGCGCCAAGATCGCGCTGATCTGCGGCGGCGATCTTGTCGCCTATCGCCGCGACGACAAGCCCGGCATCCCCCATCCCGGCCTGTGGGATCTGCCCGGCGGCGGTCGCGAGGGTGACGAGACGCCCGAGCAGACCGTGCTGCGCGAGGTCGAGGAGGAGTTCGGCCTGACGCTCGACCCCGCCTGCATCTCGTGGCGGCGGCGGTATCCGAGCGTCGATCATCCCGGCCATCATGGCTGGTTCCTGGTCGGATCGCTCGCTACGGCGCAGGTTTCGGCGATCCGCTTCGGCGACGAGGGCCAGTATTGGGCGATGATGCCGGTCGCCACCTTCCTCGCCCATCCCGACGCCGTGCCCATGTTGCGTGCACGGCTCGCCGACTATATCGACCATAGCGTGGAGCGCGCCAATCCATGATCCGCGTCCGTTTCCTCGATACGACCGGCGCACTCTCGGCCGAGGTCGAGGCGCCGCCGGGCGCGCGGCTGCTCGACGTCGCGCAGGCGTGCGGCCAGCCGCTCGAGGGGACGTGCGAGGGGCAGATGGCGTGCTCGACCTGCCACGTCCTCGTCGCGCCGCAGGATTTCGACCGCCTGCCGCGCGCTGCCGACGCCGAGGAGGATCTGCTCGATCTCGCCGCTCATGTCGGCCGCTTCTCGCGCCTCGCCTGCCAGATCGTGCTCGACGAGGCGCTCGGCACGCTGACCGTGCGAATGCCGGGCGGCGCGCACGACATGAGCGGGCGTTGACAGCGGCCCGGCGGCGCATAATCTTCACGACATGGGCGCGATCACTCTCAGGCTCACCGACGAGATGCTGGCCTTTGTCGAAGGCGAGGCCGAAACCAACGGTTATCCGGATGCCGAGGCGTTCATCCAGGCGCTGGTCATGGACGATCACAGCCGCAAGATCGCGCGCCTCTACGCGCTTATCCAAGAGGGCGAAGCGAGCGGGTTCGTGGACGGTGACGGATTCGCGGCGATCGGTCGCGCCGTTGCGCAGGCGCGGGAGCGCTACAAATCCAGCGGCGGCTGACTCTCGCCGAAAAGGCTTTCGACGATCTCGGGGAGATATGGAGCTTCTCGGCCCGCCGCTGGGGTGAAGCCCAGGCAGACCGCTATCTTGCCAAAGCCAGTGCCACGATCGCTGACTTGGTGGACGCGCCGGCCGCCGGACGTCCTCTCGGCCAGCTCTACCGATTTCGCAGGTTCGGGCGTCATAGGATCTTTTATCGCTATGATGACGCCGAGGTCGCAGTGCTGCGCGTCCTACACGACAGCATGGACGAACGCCGCCACCTCCCCTGACACCAATCTTGCCACCCGCGCCCGTTTTCGTCATAGGCCCGTCCGGGAGTCGGGCGGACGGTGCCGTCGCCAACCCGGTCAGGTCCGGAAGGAAGCAGCCGCAACGATTTCGTGTCGGGTCGTTCCGGCTCCCACCTCCGGCGCTTTGCGG
This sequence comes from uncultured Novosphingobium sp., assembly GCA_964658585.1. GTDB lineage: Bacteria > Pseudomonadota > Alphaproteobacteria > Sphingomonadales > Sphingomonadaceae > Solisphingomonas. The sequence continues at coordinate 2,795 of CAZZZX010000233.1, read as the reverse complement.
CTAGAACGAAACGCGATGCCCGACTCCTTCGATCTCGACATGCCGCCGCCCGCCATCGCCGCGCCCGCCACCCCCTATCGCGTGCTCGCGCGCAAGTACCGCCCGCAATCCTTCGATGCGCTGATCGGCCAGGACGCGATGGTCCAGACGCTCGGCAACGCGATCAGGCGCGACCGGCTGGCGCACGCCTTCCTGCTCACCGGCGTGCGCGGCGTCGGCAAGACCTCGACCGCGCGGCTGATCGCGAAGGCGCTCAACTGCGTCGGCGCGGACGGCACCGGCGGCCCGACGATCGATCCGTGCGGCATCTGCGAGCCGTGCCGTGCGATCGCGGAAGGGCGCCACATCGACGTCGTCGAGATGGATGCCGCCAGCCACACCGGCGTCGACGACGTGCGCGAGATCATCGAGGCGGTGCGCTACGCCGCGGTGTCCGCGCGCTACAAGATCTACATCGTGGACGAGGTCCACATGCTCAGCCGCAACGCCTTCAACGCGCTGCTCAAGACGCTGGAAGAGCCCCCCGCCCACGTCAAGTTCCTGTTCGCCACCACCGAGGTCAACAAGGTGCCGGTCACGGTGCTGTCGCGCTGCCAGCGCTTCGACCTCAGGCGCATCCCCGCCGACCTGCTCGCCGCGCATTTCGCCAGGATCGCCGAGGCCGAGCAGGTCGCCGCCGAGCCCGAGGCGCTGGCGCTGGTCGCGCGCGCGGCGGAGGGGTCGGCGCGCGACGGTCTGTCGATCCTCGATCAGGCGATCGCGCACGCCGGTGCGGACAGCGGCGGCGTCACCGCGGCGCAGGTCCGCGACATGCTCGGCCTGTCGGATCGCGGCGCGGTCAGGCGGCTGTTCGGGCTGGTGCTCGCCGGGGATGCGCCCGCGGTACTCGCCGCGCTCGGCGAGCAGCACGCGCTCGGGGTAGAGCCCGCCGCGCTGTTCCGCGGGCTGCTCGAGACCGTCCACGGCATCACGCGTGCCAAGGCCGGCGGCACCCCCGATCCGGCGCAATCCGCCGAGGAGCGTGCCGCGCTCGGCGAATGGGGCGACAAGCTCGGCCACGCCACGCTGCACCGGCTCTGGCAATTGCTGCTCAAGGGGCTCGCCGAGGTCGAGAGCACCGCGATGCCGATGGAAGCCGCCGAGATGGCGTTGCTCCGCATCGTCCATGCCGGGCAGATGCCCGATCCGGCCGAGCTGCTGCGCCGTATCGAGGCGGGCGAGATCGCCGCGCCGGCCGGAGCCCCTTCGGCTCCACCTCCGCCCCGCGCGCCCGACAGTTTCGCGGCGCTGATCGAGGCGGTCGATGCGCGTCACCCGCACGTCGCCCAGCAGCTTCATGATTATGCCAGCCTGGTGCGCTACGAGCCGCCCGAACTCGTGATCCATCCGCGCCGCCCGATCGACGGCAACGTCGCCGCCGCCCTGAAATCGGTGTGCGACCTGCCCTGGCGGGTGACGATCGCCGAGGGGCCCGGCGCGCCGACGCTGCGCGAGGACGAACTCGCCCGTCACGCCGAGGTGGAGCGCGCCCGGCACGAAACACCCGTGGTCGCCGCCGCGCTCGCCGCCTTCCCCGATGCCCGCATCGTCAATTGAGGATCCTGCCATGAACATCGAAGACCTGATGAAAGCCGCCCAGAACGTGCAGGAGCAGCTCGGCGCCGCACAGGCGTCGCTCGATCAGATCGAGGTCGAGGGCGCCTCGGGCGGCGGACTGGTCAAGGTCCGCGCCACCGCCAAGGGCCGCATCCTCGGCGTCGCGATCGACGACAGCCTGATGCAGCCGTCCGAAAAGACGATGCTCGAAGATCTGGTCGCCGCCGCCTTCAACGATGCGCGCACCAAGGCCGATGCCGCCTCCAACCAGGAAATGGGCAAGCTGACCGCCGGCCTGCCGCTGCCGCCGGGGTTCAAGCTGCCGAACTTCTAGGGTGAGGGCGCACGGTCTCTCCTTCCTTCCGGGGAGGGTTCGATGACGAGGCGATGGTCTTGCTGCGTATGGCTCCTGGTCGTCTCTTCGGCGATCTCCGCGCCCGCCCGCCAACCCGCCGTGCCCGATCTCGGCGAGATCACGCTCGACCGCGGCGATCCGGCGGTGCCGGCGACGATCGCGGGCGTTCCCGCAACGCTGGCGGTGCTGCCCGATATCGGTCTGACGATCGCGCCGGGCTTCGCGCCGCGCCTGCCGGTCGACTGGCAGCGCGGCGATCCGCTCGATGTCGGGCGCGTCGCGGTGACGGTGCGCGAGGCCGCGGCGCCGGTTTCGATCGCGGGCGTGACGAACGACAGGACGCTGCTCGCCCCCGACCGCCCCTGCTGTCGCACGCACGACGCCAGCATCGGTGCCGCGGACCTGCCGTGGTGCGTGGTGCGGATCGGTCGCGCCGGCACCGCGCCCGAACGCCGCTTCCCCATCGAGACCGCGCACCGTGACGGCCTGTCGATCCCGTGGCCGGTGGGCCGGGACACGATCCATGTGATCCTCGCCCCCGACAATTCCGAGACCGTCGCCACCGCCGCCGCCGCCGCCCTGCTCGCGCGCGCCTATGGCGGGCATCTCGATGCGCCGGTGCGCACCGTGCCGATCGTCTACGGCATCGCGCGACCGGTACGCGACATGCGGTTCGACACCGCGGTGCCGCTGCTCGGCTTCACGCTCGGCCATGTCGCGGTCCGCACCGCGGACTTCGCGGGCGCGCGCGGGATCCTCGAGGCGGCCGATACGGGCAGCGGCCCGTCGTCGGCGCGCCCCGGCGACATCGTCGTCCGCCACCGCCCCCCGCCCGCGCAATATC
>CAZZZX010000232.1:0-5371 GCA_964658585.1 uncultured Novosphingobium sp. | reverse complement strand
TCCCGCGAGACAGGCCGGTCGGGAAACGAGGATATGGACGCCGTGGCAGACCTGCTGACGATCGAATCCGCCGATGGTGTCGAGATCGTATCGCTCAACCGTCCGGACGCGCTCAACGCGGTCAGTCCGCCGCTCGCCGCCGCGCTCGGCGATTATTTCAGAGGTCTCGCCGATCGGCTCGACGTGCGCGTCGTCGTGCTGCGCGGCGAGGGTCGCGCGTTCTGCGCGGGCGCGGAGCTGGGGTCGGACGCGTTCGCGCCCGAGGGGCCGGGACGCAACCAGCGCCAGTTCGCGATGCAGCGCCTTTATTCGGGGATCGTCCGCGCGATGCGGGCATGTCCGCAGCCGATCGTCGGTCTGGTCCAGGGGCCGGCCTGCGGTGCGGGCTTCTCGCTGGCGCTCGCCTGCGATGTCCGGATCGCCGCCGCGGACGCTCGCCTCAACGCGGCCTATTTTCGCATCGGGCTGGGCGGCTGCGATATGGGATCGGGATATCTGCTGCCGCGCCTCGTCGGTCTGTCGATCGCGTCCGAACTGTTGATGACGGGCAATTTCATCGACGCGGACCGCGCGCTCGCTGTCGGGCTGGTCAGTGCCGTCGTACCGGTGGATGCGCTTCGCGACGCGGGATCGAAGATGGCCGCCGATATGCTCCGCGGATCACCGCTGGGCCTGAGGATGACCAAGGAGACTCTCAATCTCGCGATCGACGCGCCGAGCCTCGACGCCGCGCTGATGCTCGAGGACCGGCAACAGGTCATGCTGATCGCGACCGCGGACCATGCAGAGGCGCTCGCCGCGTTCACCGGAAAACGGGCGCCGCAGTATCGCGACGCCTAAGGCGGCGGGATGCCCTGGTGCGCAATTCGGGTAGCGGTCCGGACCAGACGGATCAGTTCCAGCTTGCCGCCTCGCCCTCGCTCGCTTCCCAGATCTGGATCATGTTGCCGTCCTGATCGTAGAACAGGAACGATCGGCCGAGATTGGCGCAACTCCAGATGTAGTCGGTCTGCATCCTGTAGCCGGCCGACTTGATCCTGTCGTACCAGCCGTCGATATCCTCCACCAGCAGGCCGAGCTCGTGGATGCCGGTGTGGCCGTAGCGAAGATTCTCTTCTGGCGTTTTCAGGATGGTCGGGTTCTCGCACTCCTGGAGTTCGATGAAAGCCCCCTCCTTCGAGCTGAGCAGCGCCATCTTCGATCTCGCGCCCTTCACCTTGAAGATGTCGTCGAGCAGCGCCGGGTACATGAAGGTCTCGGGACTGGGCTCCGGGCCGTCGGGGATCACGGTCTGCACGCCCAGCTCGAAGCCGAGGGTATCGCGCCACAGCTTTATCGCCTCGTCGAGATCGGTGACCATGATCGCCATGTGATGGAATCGCATTTCCGGGCATCCTCTCGCAGCGGCCACTTGACCGTCCGACCTGAAGCTGACCACACGGTTAGTAGTTGTCAAAGAATTTCCTCGTTTCGCCCGATAACTTCGCCGCATCCTGTCCAAATCCGTCTCCAGACTGACTAAGCGGTCAGCTTGCTTGACTCTGCCTCGTCGTCCTGCGACGGTCCGGACAGAACGGCGTTGACCGTCAGGAGAGGGCGATGGACGGACTGCTGCCGACCGGCTTCGAGGATCTGGCGCCACTCGTCGGCGATTGGGATGGCGGCGACGTGCAGTCCCGCTGGGATCGCCGCGCGCGCGCCACCATGCCCGAGATCCGCGCCTTCTACGATCGGATGCTGCCGCGCACCGAGGCGGCGCTCGCCTATCTCCAACCCAGGGATATCGCCGCGCTCGCGCCTGCCGACGCGACACTCTACCGGCTCGTGCTCGCGCTCGCCCATGCCGCGATGGCGGTCGAACTGCACGGTCAGCCACGCGCGCCTTTCTCGCCCTACCCGCACGCCATCCGCGTCACGCGCGGCCCCGCGCCCTTCGACTGAGCGCGGCATCGAGACCCGGAGAGACGATCACATGACCAGCGCCCGCGACATCGCCGCCACGTTCTTCGACAAGCTCTGCTCGGGCGACTTTCCCGGCGGCTTCAACAGCATGAGCGACGATGCGACCTGGTCGATCATCGGCACGACCGCGATGTCGAAGACCTTCACCAAGGCCAGCATGATCGCCGAGCTGGTGCCGATGCTGTCCACCTTTCCCGAGCCGGTCACGATGGGGGTCGACGAGATCATCGCCGAGGGTGATCGCGCAGTCGTCCTGGCGCATGTCGCCGGCGTCGGCCCCTATGCGCCCTACAAGCAGGCGACCTACTGCTTCGTGCTGCGGACCGGCGGCGGCAAGGTCCGCGAGATCGTCGAATATCTCGACACGGTGGCGGTCGAGGAGGCGATCTGCGGCCGCCGCATCGTCGACCGCGAAGCCGCCGACGCCTGAGCGTCTCCGAAAAAAGAGGAAAAGACCGGCATGGCCGACAGGATCATCACCGTATTCGGCGCGACCGGTACCGCCGGCGGCGGTGCGATGCGTCACCTGCTCGCCGACGGCTGGACGGTGCGCGCCGTGACGCGCGAGACCGGTTCGGACAAGGCCAGGGCGGCCGAGGCCGCCGGCGCGACGCTGACGGTTGCCGATCTCGACGATCTCGCCGCGGTGGCGACGGCGATCGAGGGCGCACACGCGGTCTATCTGTCCGGTCCCTCGCTGCTCGATCGGTGGGACACCGGCCAGGCGCGGCAGGGCATCGGCGTGGTCGACACCGCCGCCAATGCCGGCGTGCCGCACTTCATCTTCCAGTCGGCGATGACGCCCGGCGCGCACGGCGTGCTCAGCGTCGGCTCCAAACGTGCGATCGAGGAGCGCGTCGCCGAACTCGAGATGCCGTGGACGATCATGCGCCCGGGCCTGTTCATGGACAATTTCCTCACCTATTTCCCGATCCAGGAGCAGGATGGGCAGCTCAGCGTCGCGATGGCGCTGCCGCTCGACAAGCCGCAGGGATTGGTGTCGGCCGAGGATATCGGGCGCGCCGCCGCGGTGGTCGCGGCCGATCCCGCGGCACACGCCGGCAAGGCCTATGATCTCATCGCCGATATCGTCAGCTTCGGCGACATGGCGCGGATCATCGGCGAGGAACGCGGGCGCACCGTGACGCCGATCTCGGTCCCGCTCGACGCGCTCGCGCAGGGCTGGCCGCAGGGCGTTCCGCTCTATCGCTGGCTGAGCACGCGCACCGAGCGGGACACTACGGATACGCTGACCTCGCTGATCGGCAGCCCGATCGGCCTGCGCGCCTGGGCACGCGACCATCTCGCGCCGACGCTACGCAAGAACTGATGCAACCCCGCTGACCGGACAGGACGGATCGATGAACGAGCAGACCACGATCGCACGCGGCATCAGCCTCACCGAGGCGGCGGGGCTCGATACCGCGCCGGTGTCGATGGAGCCCTATCGCTCGCCGGAGTTCTTCGAGCTCGAGCGCGAGCGCCTGTTCCGCCGCTCCTGGCTGATGATGGGTCGCGTCGAGGAGATCGCCAAGCCCGGCGACTATATCCTGCGCGAGGTCGAGGTGTGCGGCGCCTCGGTGCTGGTCACGCGTGGCAAGACCGGCGCGGTGCGCGCCTTCCACAATGTCTGCTCGCACCGCGGCAATCAGATCGTGCTCGACGAGGGCGGCAACGCCAGCCGCTTCGTCTGCCGCTACCACAACTGGACCTATGGCAATGACGGCAGCCTGATCGGCGTGCCCGACGAGGATGCGTTCTTCGCGCTCGACAAGAAGGCGTGCGGGCTGACCCCGATCGCGACCGAGGTGTGGGAAGGCTGGGTGTTCATCAACCTGATGCCCGAACCCGAAGTGTCGCTCGCCACATTCCTCGGCGATTTCGGCGATTATCTTAAGGGGATTACCTACATCGCCGCGGACGCGCCGCTGATCTTCACCGCCGAGCTCGACTGCAACTGGAAGGTCGTATCGGACGCGTTCAGCGAATCCTACCACATCCCCGCCATCCACCAGAACACGCTGGGATCGACCTTCGCGTCGCGCTCGAACCGGTTCGCGCATCTGCTCGACGCGCGCGTGTTCGGCCCGCACCGCAGCACATCGATGTTCGGCAACAGCCAGTACGAACCCGCGCCCAACAGCCTGGTCGAGCAGCTCGGCCAAAGCGTCGTCAAGACCGGCAACACGATCTCGGCGGTCAGCCATGACGTCGTCGGCGACTTTCTCGACCATCCCGCGATCAATCCGACCAAGACGGTCGACTGGTCGATGGACGTCAACCACATCTTCCCCAACACCCAGATCGACACCGGCCAGGGCGGCTTCTTCACCCACCAATATTGGCCGCTCTCGCACAATCGCACGCGCCACGAGGCGCGCTTCTACGTCACGCGGCCGACCAATGCGGTCGAGCGCTTCCGCGTCGAGCAATATGTCGCACGCGTCTGCGAGGTGCTGCTGGAGGACCTGACCAACACGGCGCGTACCCAGAAAGGGCTGGAATCGCGCGCGAAGGACTTCATGCAGTTGCAGGACAACGAGATCATGCTGCGCCACTCGGTCCGCATGGCGGAGAAATGGGTGGCGGCGGACACGATGGCCGAGGCGCTCGCCTGATCCGGGCGCCGCGATGAGCATCAAGATGTACGGCCTCATCCCGCGCAAGCCGGGGATGGGGATCGACGAATTCCACGATTATTACCGCCATCCCCACGGTACGATGGGACGCGGCATGTCGACGATGCGCGGCTATGTGCAGAACCATCAGATCGACACCGATCGGCTCGGCCCCGATCAGCGCCGCTTCGATGCGGTCGCCGAGATCTGGCTCGACAACGAGAAGGACATCGTCGCCTTCCGCGACGAGCCGATCCTGGTGAAATATCTGATCGAGGACGAGCCCAAGTTCGTCGACATGCCCAATCTGCGCTTCTTCGCGGCGGAGTCCGAAGTGCTGACCTCGGGGCCGGCGTTCGATAGCGATCGCCATCCGGGCGATGCGATGTGGTCGCCCGCCAATCGCCCGCTCTCGGTGAAGCTGCTGCACTTCGTTGAGACGGGCGGCGATCCGCGCTGGGCGCGCGACGACGACGAGCGATTGGGGCTGCGGCTCGGCGCCTTCCGTCATACGCGGGCCATCCCGGTACGCGCGCTCCATGGCGACGCGCCCACCTATCTCGGCCTGCACGAACTGTGGTGGCCGACGCGCACCGCATTCCATCAGGCGGTGGATGCAGCCCCCGGCGCGCTCGCCGAGTTGATCGCGCGCGCGGGCAGGTCGACGACGATGCTGGCACAGGCCGAGCGCTATATCTGAGCGGAAACGCTCGCACGGTCGGCGGGGGAGCCGGCCGGCCTTGCCCCGTCCTGACTATATGGTCAGTATGATTGCGACCGGTCTTGATGCC
>CAZZZX010000231.1:0-5388 GCA_964658585.1 uncultured Novosphingobium sp. | reverse complement strand
CCTCGATGCCCGGCTTCACGTTGGTCAGCGCATCGTGGAACACGCCGATCGGATCGCGCTTGGCGCGCTGCTCGATGACGTCGAGCGCGGAGTAGATGATGCCTTCGGCGACGGCCTTCTTGCCGTCCAGCATCACCGAATTCATGAACTTGGAGAGCGTGATATCGCCGTACTTGGGGTCCGGCAGGATGACGCGCTTCTCGGGGCGACGACGACGAGACATTATTGTTTCCTTCTCACTTCAGCCTGGATGGTCACACGCTTGTGGGTGACCGGCTTACTTCGGACGCTTGGCGCCGTACTTGGAACGGGACTGCTTGCGATCCTTCACGCCCTGTGTGTCGAGCACGCCGCGGAGAACGTGATAGCGCACGCCGGGAAGATCGCGGACACGACCACCACGGATCAGCACGACCGAGTGCTCCTGGAGATTGTGGCCTTCGCCCGGAATGTAGCTGATGACTTCGCGCTGGTTGGTCAGGCGAACCTTGGCCACCTTGCGCAGCGCCGAGTTCGGCTTCTTCGGAGTCGTCGTATAGACGCGGGTGCAGACGCCGCGCTTCTGCGGGTTCTGCTCCATCGCAGGGACCTTGGACTTGGCCTTCTGCGGATCGCGGCCCTTGCGGACCAGCTGGTTGATCGTCGGCATTGAAGCCTTCACCTTTCACATGGTTACTTTGCCGGACCCGGATGCACACAAATGCAAACGAGGCTCCTGCAGGTCCGACAAGGACCTGCCCGAGCCTCCCCAAGCGTCGGCAATGTTCAATCGGCCCGGGAGGGACTCCCCACAGGCAGGCGCGGCCTATAGCGGCGGCGCGTCGACCGGTCAACCGAGCTACAGTGCGCCGCTCAACGCCTGGATCAGCGCGACCTGGAAGCGCGCCGGATCCTCGATCTGCGGGACATGCCCCATGCCGGTGAGCGGGACGAACCGAGCATTCCTCATCTTCGAGGCCGCCCTGTCGCCGACCGTGCCCGCATCGGGCAGCCGATCGACGATCCCCGGCGGGGCCCATGTCCGCCCGAACACGTTGCGATCGAGCGTGCCGACCATCAGCACGGTCGGCACCGTGACGCGATTGAGTTCATAGGCGACCGGCTGGCTCTCGAGCATCTCGGTGGTGCGCGCCTGCGCGCCGATCACCGCGGCGCGCCCGGGGCCGGCATAGAGGCCGCCCATCATGTCGATCCAGCGATCATAGGATCGGTGCCAGACGCCGTGATAATAGTTGGCGAGCTGGTACGCCTTCATCGACGCCGGGGTGCGCTGCTCCTCGAGCGCGGTCAGCCGGCCGATATCCGCATAGGGCACGCCCTGCGCCAGGCGATCGACGAGCGCGAGCGGGTTGATGAGCACCAGCTGATCGACCAGCTGCGGCGAGGATATCGCCATCCTCACCGCCAGCGTGCCGCCGAACGAGTGGCCGATCAGCGTCGCCTTGGCCACGCCGCGCGACCTGAGCAGATCTTCGGTGAGCTTGGCGAGCCCCAGCACCGAATATTGGAAGCCGGCGGGCTTGGACGATTTGCAGAAGCCGATCTGGTCGGGCACGATCACGCGATAGCCGGCGGCGGCGAGCACGCGCGCGGTGTCGCCCCAGGTCGCACCGCAGAAATTCTTGCCGTGGAGGAGCACCACGGTGCGACCGTTGGCGTGCACGGGCGCAAGCTCCATGTACGCCATGTTGATCGCCTGGCCCTGCGCGACGGTGTGGAAGACGCGCACCGGAAAGGGATAGTCGAAGCCTTCGAGCTGGGGGCCATAGACGACCCGCGATGCGGACGGGAGCGTGCCGCCGTCCGCGGCGGCGGTCGTCTGAGCGACACCGGCCGATCCGGCGAGGAGTGCGGCCAGTGCGAACACGGCGTGAGGTCGCATCGGTCGCTCCCTTCAGACGGCCGCGGCGAGGCCGGCCTTCGGCTTGATATAGAGCGCGACGATCTCGGGCCAGTCCCGTTTGAGATCGGCCTCGACCTCGGCGATCATCGCCTCGATGCGGCCGACAGGTACGCTGTCGACGAAATCGACGTCGGCCGCCACGAACACGCTGCGCGGGCCGAGATGCACGGTCAGCACGTCGCCGACCCCCGTCACCTCGGGCCGGCGGTCGAACTGAACCGCGATCGCGCGAACGAGGTCGGGCGCGGCGCGTTCGCCAATCAGCAGGTCCTTGCTCTCGCGTGCCAGCAGCACCGCGACGACGCCGAGCACGAGACCGATCGCGATCGATGCGACGCCGTCCCAGCGGCCATCGTCGGTGACGTGCGACGTGAAGATGCCGGCGCCTGCGATCAGCAGTCCCGCGACCGCTGCCGAATCCTCGAACAGCACGATGAAGGCGGGCGGATCCTTGGAACGACGGATCGCCTGCCACCAGCCCTGATCGCCCTTGACGCGACCGAAGCCGCGGACCGCGGTCACCCAGCTCGCGCCCTCGAGCAGGATCGAGATGCCGAGCACCGCATAGGCGACGGTCGGGTCCTGCGGCGGCTCGGGTTCGGCGAGGTGGGTGACGCCCTCATAGACCGACAGCCCCGCCCCGGTCGCGAAGATCAGGATCGCGACGACGAAGCTCCAGAAATAGAGTTCGCGGCCATAGCCGGTGGGATGTGCGGCATCGGGCGGACGCGCCGCGCGTTTCTCGCCGTAGAGCAGCAGGATCTGGTTGAGGCTGTCGACGACCGAGTGGAAGCCCTCGGTCAGCATCGCCGCCGACCCGGTGATCGCGGCGGCGACAAACTTGGCGATCGCGATGCCGAGATTGGCGGCCAGCGCGATGACCAGCACGGTCCGGCTCTCGCCGGCAGCGGCCTTGTCGCTCATGCCGGCGACCGGCCGTCGATCAACCGGAATCGAATGGCCGGCGGCGGTCGCCCGCACGCCGGCCATCGAAGAAGATCACATCGCGTTGGAGGAATTGCCCATCGCCGAATTGTCCGACGCCATGTTGTCGCCCATGGCGTTGTCCGACATCGCGCCGTTCATGTCGCCGCCAGCGGCATTCTCGTCGGCGGGAACCAGCATGTTGTCGTCGCTGGACACGTTGGCCGAATTGTCCTCCGCCTTGTGACAGGCAGCGGTACCGAGCGCCAGCGCGGAGGCGGCGATGATCGTAAGGGCCTTCTTCATGCGGTGGTCTCCAGTCGGGTCACGTGGGGTTGGCGTCGGAAACGCAATAGGACTGCTCGCGTTCCGGATGTAAAGCCCCTTGTTGCGGCGCCGCAATCATATCGCCCCTTAAATACTAGTAATGCAGCGCCCGGCCATATGCCATCAACACGCTCTCGTGCATCATCTCGGACAGCGTGGGGTGCGGGAAGGTGGTCGCCATCAGGTCGAGTTCGGTGGTCTCGAGCTGCTTGGCGACGGTATAGCCCTCGATCAGTTCGGTCACCTCCGCGCCGATCATGTGCGCGCCGAGCAGTTCCCCGGTCGAGGCATCGAAGATCGTCTTGACGAAGCCCTCGGGCTCGCCGAGCGCAATCGCCTTGCCGTTGCCGATGAAGGGGAATTTGCCGATCTTGAGCTCGTGGCCCTCCGCCCGCGCGCGCTGTTCGGTCAGCCCGACCGAGGCGACCTGCGGGCGCGAATAGGTACAGCCCGGGATGTTGCGCTTGTCGAGTGCATGGGGGTGCCCGCCGGCGATCGCCTCGGCGCAGATCACCGCCTCGTGCATCGCCTTGTGCGCCAGCCAGGGCGGTGCGGTCACGTCGCCGATTGCCCACACGCCGGGTACGTTGGTGCGGCACGCACCGTCGGTGTCGATATGACCCCTGGTCGTTTTCACGCCGAGCGCCTCAAGCCCGATACCCTCGGTATTGGGGACAATGCCGACCGCGACGATGCAATGGCTGAACTCGACGTCCTGCGTCTTGCCGTCCGCGGTCCTGATCGTCGCCCTGACGCCCTTGCCGGTGTCGGTCAGCGCCTCGATGCCGGCCTTGGTATGGATGGTGAAGCCCTGTTTCTTCAGTGCCTTCTCCATGAAGGCCGAGACCTCCTCGTCCTCGACGGGCAGCACCCGGTCGAGCATCTCGACCACCGTCACCTGCGCACCCATGTCGCTGTAGAAGCTGGCGAACTCGATCCCGATCGCGCCCGAGCCGATGACAAGCAGCCTGGTCGGAAACGCTTTGGGCGTCATCGCGTGGCGATAGGTCCAGATCCGCTCGCCATCCGCCTTGGCGAAGGGCAGGTCGCGCGCACGCGCGCCGGTCGCGACGATGATGTCCTTGGCGGCGAGTTCGGTCGTCCTGCCATCCTTCTCGACGCTGAGCGTCGCCTTGCCGGTCAGCGTGCCGACGCCCTCGACGACGGTGATCTTGTGCTTCTTCATCAGCGACTTGACGCCGGCATTGAGCTGGCCCGCGACCCCGCGCGAGCGCTTGACGACCTTGGCGAGATCGAAACCCGGTTTCTCGACCGACAGGCCATAGGCGTCGGCATGACTCATATAGTGATAGATTTCGGAGGTCCGCAGCAGCGCCTTGGTCGGGATGCAACCCCAGTTGAGGCAGATCCCGCCGAGCAGTTCGCGCTCGACGATCGCGACCTTGAGCCCAAGCTGGGCGGCGCGGATCGCCGCGACATAGCCGCCTGGTCCCGAGCCCAGCACGACGAGATCATAGCTATCCGCCATACGACATCCTCTGAACCCGGCCGATCCGCACGCCGGAGCCGTCCGGCTCCCGATGCGACGGCTGCGCGCCGGTCTGCATCAAGCCAGCATCGCGATCGGATGCTCGACCAGCCGCTTGAACGCCGCCATCAGCCGCGCGCCGTCCGCGCCGTCGATCGCGCGATGATCGAAGCTGCCGGTCGCCGACATCACGGTCGAGACGGACAACGCGCCATCGACCACATAGGGCCGCTGCTCGCCCGCGCCGATCGCCAGGATCATGCCCTGCGGCGGATTGATGACCGCATCGAACTGCTTGATCCCGAACATGCCCATGTTGCTCAGGCTGGCGGTGCCGCCCTGGAACTCCTCCGGCTTGAGCTTGCCGTCCTTGGCGCGCGCGGCGAGATCCTTCATCTCGGTGGCGATCGCCGACAGGCTCTTGGTGTCGGCGCCCGCGACGATCGGGGTGATGAGCCCGGCCGGGATCGACACCGCGACCGAGATGTCGGCGCGGGCGAAGGTGACGAGCTGGTCGCCCGCCAGCATCACGTTGCAGCTCGGCACCTCGATCAACGCGACCGCCAGCGCCTTGATGAGCATGTCGTTGACCGACAGCTTGACGCCGCGCGCCTCGAGCCCCTTGTTGAGCTCGCCACGCAGCGCGAGCAGCGCATCGAGCCGCACGTCGACGGTGAGATAGATGTGCGGGACGGTCTGCTTCGATTCGGTCAGCCGCCGTGCGATCGTCTTGCGCACGTTCGTG
>CAZZZX010000230.1:0-5412 GCA_964658585.1 uncultured Novosphingobium sp. | reverse complement strand
GCGCGAGGCTGTTCAACAGCCGCGGCTGCTGTAAAGGAATGGCGATGCTGATGTCGCAATCCGGGCGCGAGGCGCGGCTGCGCTACCTCGCCAACAGCTTCCGCGTGCTGGTGCCGGGGGATCATGTCACCTGCGCGGTGACCGGCGCGCCGATCCCGCTCGACCGGCTGCGCTACTGGAGCGTGGCGCGGCAGGAGGCGTATGCCTCGGCCGAGGCGTCGACGCGGGCGGAAACACGCGCTTGAGGCTGGCGACGGGCGCGATCGTGCTGGCCGTCGCATCGCCTGCGCCGGTCGTATTCGCGCAGCCGCCCGCCGCCGCCGCGTCGGTCTCCACGCACTTCCGGCTCGTCGGCGCGATGCAGCAGGGCGGGATGATGATCGGGACGGCGCCCGTCGGCACGACCGCGCTGACCCTCGACGGGGCGCCGATCCCACTCGATCCGGAGCGCCGCTTCCTGATCGCCTTCGGACGCGACCACGGCCCGGTCGCGACGCTGGCGGCGACGGTCGGCGGTGGCGGCACCGTCGCCGATACGCTCGCCATCGCGCCCGGCACCTATCGCATCGAGGCGCTGCCGATCCCCAAATACCAGCAGCCCGAGGCCGAGTTCCTCAAGATCCGCGGCGGCGAACTCGATCAGATCAAGGCCGCGCGCACCGTCGCCGCGGCGGTGCAGAGCGACGGCTGGCGCGAGCGCTTCCAATGGCCCGCGATCGGCCGCGTCTCCGGCGCGTTCGGGGCGCAGCGCGTCTACAACGGCGAGAAGGGCAGCTACCATAGCGGCGAGGACATCGCGGTGCCGACCGGCACTCCGGTGCGCGCGCCCGCCGACGGCGTGGTGATCCTCGCGGCGACCGATGCGCCCTTCACGCTCGAGGGGCATCTGCTGATGGTCGCGCACGGGATGGGGCTGGACAGCGCCTTCCTCCACCTCAGCCATATCGACGTGAAGGTCGGCGATGTCGTGCGGCAAGGCCAGGTGATCGGCGAATCGGGCATGACCGGCCGCGCCACCGGCCCGCACCTCCACTGGGCACTGACCTGGCGCGGCGAGCGCATCGATCCCAAGCTGGTCGCGGGGGTGATGCCGGGCGGCGTCTAGCTCTCGCGCTTGGCCTTGAAGCTCGTCTGGCGACCGACCCGCATGAAATAGCTGCCGAGCGCGGCGCGGCGGATCTCGACGGTCTCGCCCGGCCTGGGCGATATCGCGAGCTGGCCGGTGGTCTGGTGCCAGACCGCGCCGTCGTCGAGCGTGAAGATCCAGTTGCCGTCGGCGTCCTGACGCACGCCGCGGATCGTCGCGGTGATCCGGCTGTCCTCGGGCGTCACGTTGTGGCTGTCGTCGTTCTTGCCGCCGCCGAGGAAATCGAAGTTGGGCAGACTGAACCCGAACAGCGAACGCCGCGCGCGCGCCACGTCCTGCTGGTCGATCACGACGATGTCGTGCTTGGCGGTCGCCGCCTGCAACGCGCCGACGCTGCTGTCGTAACAGGCGAGACGCGCCGTGCCGTCGGCGATCGCGCGGCAGGCGAGGACCGGATCGAGCGCCTTGCCGTCCGGCGCCTTGTCGCGCGATTTCGCATCCGCCGAGGATCCGGCGACCAGCGCCAGGCCGACCGCCGTCCACAATGTCGTCCCGCGCCTCGTCATGGTTCGTCGTCTCCCGTTCGCCGCCATTCTATCGGCCAGCGGCACCGTCAAGTCACTCTGTTGCGCAATTGCTACAGAAGTTTGCAATCAGCGCCCGCACACCCGGCGAGGCTTCGTTGCGGATTGATGCGGCGCGGGAAAATCCCCTAAACCCTCTCTCAGTCTGGTGAGGCCCGCGCGATGACGGGACCCCCAGCCAATGTCGAAGGCGCTCAGGGGCGCCGACAAAGGGGACTATAGAACATGACCAACGTGTTGCGGAACCGCCTGCTGGCGACGACCATGATCGCGGGTGCGGCGGCATTCGCCGTCCCCGCCAATGCGCAGACCAACCCGACGACCGCGCCGACCAACCCGGTCGTGAGCTCGGGCGAGCTCGGCGCGAGCACCGGTCCGGTCGAGGGCCAGACCCCGGCGTCCGGTTCGGCCGACAACGGCGAAACCGGCGCGATCATCGTCACCGGCTCGCGCATCCCGCAGCCCAACCTGACCTCGGCCGCCCCGGTCTCGGTGGTCACCGCTCAGGAGATCAAGCAGCAGGGCACGACCCGCATCGAGGATCTGCTCAACACGCTGCCGCAGGTCACCGCCGACCAGAATGGCGGCCTTTCCAACGGCGCGACCGGTACCTCGACGGTCAACCTGCGCGATCTCGGCGCCGAGCGCACGCTCGTCTTGGTCAACGGCCGCCGCCTGCTGCCGGGCGATCCGACCACGTCCGCGGCGGATCTCAACGCGATCCCGGCCTCGCTCATCAAGTCGGTGCAGGTGCTGACCGGGGGCGCCTCGTCGACCTACGGTGCGGACGCGGTCGCGGGCGTCGTCAACTTCATCATGGATACCGACTATACCGGCTTCAAGATCGACGGCCAGTACAGCTTCTTCCAGCACGACAACAACAGCAACCTCCTCATTCCGGGCGCCGCTGCCCGCACCGCTGCGGGCGCGAGCGGCTTCGACATCCCCCGCGGTAACACCGTCGATGGCGGCAACGTCGATACGACGGCGACCTTCGGCACCAGCTTCGCTGACGACAAGGGCCACATCGTCGGCTACCTCGGCTATCGCAAGCAGCAGGCGGTGCTCGAGTCCCAGCGCGATTACAGTGCTTGCACCGCGCAGGCCGCGAACGCGACCAACCGAGTGCCGCTCTGCGGTGGTTCGGCTACCTCGCAGCCGGGCACGTTCTACACCAGCGATGCCACCTATCAGGACACCGGCCGGACATTCGGTCCGCTTTCGGCGTCGTCCCGGTACAATTTCGCGCCGACCAACTACTATCAGCGTCCCGACGAGCGTTACACCGGCGGCTTCTTCGCACACTACGACGTGTCGGACGCGTTCAAGCCCTATGCCGAGTTCATGTTCATGGACGATCGCAGCGTCGCGCAGATCGCGCCGTCGGGTGACTTCGGCAACACTCTCACGATCAATTGCGACAATCCTCTGCTCTCGGCCCAGCAGTTCGGCATCGCGTGCGCGCCGGCCAATCTCGTCTCAGGCAGTGTCGGGGGGTTCCCGCTGACGGCGAACACCGGCGGTAGCGTGACTACGCCGACGACGTTCTATGATCCGACCACGGGCGCCGCGTACAACAAGGGCTTCCTGCAGGTCCTGCGTCGCAACGTCGAGGCCGGTCCGCGGATGGACGATCTCGAGCACACCGAATATCGCGGCGTGATCGGCTCCAAGGGCGATATCGCTAAGGGTCTCTCCTACGACGCCTATTACCAGTACGGCCGCACGTTGTTTGCCGAGACCTACACCAACGACGTCTCGATCTCGCGTCTCACGAAGGCGCTTGATGTGGTCAATGTGAATAATGTCAACGAGTGCCGCTCGTTCGAGACCGGCGAAGATCCGAACTGCGTCCCCTACAACATCTTCACGCCGGGCGGCGTGACTTCGGCGGCGGCGGCCTATCTCTCGACGCCGGGCTTCCAGCGCTCGCAGAACACCGAGCAGGTCGTCCATGCCGACTTTACCTTCCAGGGTGCGGAATATGGCCTCGGGGTGAACTTCGGCGGCGAGCATCGTCGCGAGACGCTTCAGTTCCGCAGCGACCTCGAATTCTCGACCGGTGATCTCGCTGGTCAAGGTGCGGCGACCCTGCCCGTTTCCGGCGGCTTCTCGGTCAACGAGGCCTTCGTCGAGGCACAGCTTCCGCTGGTACACGATAACTTCATCCACGATCTGTCGATCGGCGGCGGCTATCGCTATTCGGATTATAAGATCGATGGCGGCGGCGGTTTCCGGACCAACACCTACAAGTTCGAGGCGACCTTCTCGCCGATCAAAGACATCACCTTCCGCGGCACCTATAATCGTGCCGTGCGCGCACCGAACATTCAGGATCTGTTCGCGCCGCAGCGTGTCGCGCTCGACGGAACGAATGACCCGTGCGCCGGTGGTTTCGACACGAAGGTCAATGCTGATGGAACGACGACTGTCCTCACCACTGTCAACGGGAATAGCGCGGCATACTGCGCCAATACCGGTGTCAGCGCGTCGCAGCTCGGCAGCATCGTGCAGAACCCGGCGGGTCAGTACAACGGCCTGATCGGCGGCAATGCGAACCTGCGTCCGGAGCGGGCGACCACCAAGACCGCGGGCATCGTCATCCAGCCGCGATTTGCGCCGCGCCTCGCGCTCACCGCCGATTATTATGACATCAAAATCACCAACGACATCGGGATCATCGGCGAGAATACGATCCTCAACGCTTGCGGCTCGACTGGTGCGGCGGCAGTATGCGATCTCATCCATCGCGCGGCCAATGGCTCGCTTTGGCTGTCGCCCACCGGTTACGTTACCGACACCAATGTCAATCTCGGTAGCGTCCATACGCGTGGTGTCGACTTTACCGGGAGCTACACCCAGGAAATCGGCCGTTACGGTACGCTTGGCTTCAACCTGAGCGGTACCTACCTCGACAAGTTTATAACCAACCCCGGTGTTCCGGGCGTCCAGGCTTATGACTGCCGGGGTCTTTATGGGGCGACCTGTGGCGAGCCGCTGCCGAAGTTTAAGGGTAAGGTCCGCCTGAGCTACGTTGCTCCGTTCGGTCTCGGCATCTCGGCTCAGTGGCGTTACCTCAACCACGTCAACGTCGATACGAGCAGCTCGAACCCGACGCTGGCCGGTGCGGTCGCCGACTTCGATAGCCGGATCAAGTCTCAGAGCTACTTCGATATCTCGGCGACCGCGACGATCGGCGATCATTACAATGTGCGTCTCGGCGTGAACAACATCGCTGACAAGAAGCCGCCGATCGTCAGCTCGAACGGTACCTATAACGACTGCGCAAGCGTGCTTTGCAACGGCAACACCTACCCGGGCATCTACGACACGCTCGGCCGTTACGTTTACATGGCCGCCACGCTCGAGTTCTGATCGAGCCTCAACGGACAAAGTTGGGGCGGCGGACTTCGGTCCGCCGCCCTTTTTTTTGCCAACGGCGGATCGCGCTCGCGCTTGTCATCGCAGGGCACGACGGTAGAACGGCGCATGGCCGCCGATCACGCTACCCTCGTCCGCGAGGCCGATCGTGCCGCGTCCGGCGGGGACGTGGCGCGCGCGCGTGCGCTGCTCGAGGCTGCCGTGGCGGCCACGTCTTCCGACATCGACACGCATCTCAAGCTCGCCGCGATGTGCCGCGCCGGCGGCGATGCGCGCGGCGCGCTCGCCGCGACCGAGCGCGCGCTGGCGATCGATCCGCTGCATTTCGTCGCGCTGCTGCTGCGCGCGGACCTGCTCGAG
>CAZZZX010000229.1:0-5438 GCA_964658585.1 uncultured Novosphingobium sp. | reverse complement strand
CGCGAGCGCGATCGGCCAGCGCAACCGTCCGGTCACGCGGCCGCGGTGCGCCGCCCGGTCGCGAAGCGCAGCGCCAGCCGGATCATCGCCGGGACGAAACGCGGCCGGATCAGCCGCGCGTCATAGGGCGCCAGCCGGCGATCGTTCTCGGCAAGGCAGATCCGCGCGAGATCGGGAAAGGAGATCTCGACGCCCAGCTCCTTCGAGCCGTTGAGCGTGAAGTTGTTCTCCTGCGCCTTGCTGTTCTCGCCCATGCCCTTCGCCATATCGATGCGTTCCCAGATCAGGAACAGCCAGACTGCCAGCACCTTCGCCTCGAACCACGGCCGGCGCCACCACGGCATCGTCCGCCGCCACCACGCCACCCAGTTGACGAAGAACACGATGTGCCGCCCCTCCTCGCGCATCACCGGCTCGAAGGTGTCGATCAGCGCCGGCGGGAAGAAGCCGGTCTCCTTGGCGATCCGGAACAGCCCGAAGCCGAAGAAGCTGTCGATGCACTCCGAATAGCCCGACCGCATGAACGCCCATTCGGCGTCCCTGGGCCGGACATAGGTCGGTTCCGGCGCGAGCGCTATCCCGTAGGCGGCGACAATGTCGGCGAGCACGACCTTGTGCCGGCTCTCCTCGAAGGCATCGAGCTCGACCGCTTCCCTGAGCAGCGGATCGCGCAGCGTCTCCGCGAAGGTGCGGACGAACAGCCCGGTGCGGCCCTCGGTCTGCACCGCCATGTCCCAGATCGGCAGCGAGACGATCCGGTCGCGCGTCTCGGGGGCGAGCGCGGGCCATTCGATCAGCGCGGGCCGATAGGGATCGTGCGTGTCGAGCAGCATCCGGCACATCAGCACGCGGTGCGCGTCCGAGCCCAGCGGAACCCGCGTCCCGGCGGCAGGCGCGGCGTGGTCGAAATTATGGTCGATCTTCGTCATGCCTGCCTCCGCGTCTCCAGATCGGCGAAGCGCACGAGACGCACGCCGGTTTCATCGATCGCGCTGCGCACGTCGGGCGCGATCAGGGCCGCCAGTTCCGCGCGATAGGCATAGCCCGGGGCATGGCCCGGCCAGTCGTCATGGGTCGCGGGATGGACGTAGAGTTCGCTGGTGCCGGCGGGGAGCCGGCGCACGATCGCCGCGATCCGCGGCGTCGTCATGTGGCCGGTCCAGGCGAGACCGAACACGCGGTCCGGCACGGCGAGTTGCGCGCGGCGCAGGCGGCGGGCGAGGCTGCGCGCATAGGGCGCGGCGACGCGGTCGGCGAGGGACCGGCGGACGGGCTCGATCGCGCTCAGCACCGCGTGCGGTTCGACCGGTGCGCGCACCGCGCCCAGGCCGTGGCGCGCGCCGATCTCGAGCACCAGTCCGGCGATCGTCGGGTGGAGGTGGAAATGCTTGTGCGCGTTGACATGATCGAGCGGCAGTCCGGTCGCGGCGAAGGCGTCGAACTGCGCCGTGATCTCGGCGCGAAGCTGGCGCCGCACCGCGGGCCGGAAGAAGAACGCGATACCCGCGCGCGCCATGTCGGTGCGGAAGCGTCCGTCTTCGTCGACGAGGTCGGGAATACAGTCGGGCGGCAGCATCGGGCGCCCTTCGACCAGCACCAGATGCAGGCCCACGCCGAGTCGCGGCAGGCGTTTCGCGCGTGCCACCGCGTCGGCGGCGGCATCGCCCGCGACCATCAGGCTGGCGCAGGTGAGGATGCCGTCGACATGTCCGCGCTCGATGCCCTCGTTGACAGCGGGCGAGGCGCCGAAATCGTCGGCGGTGACGATGAGAGACCTGGCAGCGCTCTCCCCTTCGGTGGGAAGGGTCGCGAGGGGGGCGGTCCGACGACTCGGCGTTTTTTCGTGTTCCCCTTTCCCCGGCCCTCTCCCCGGAAGGGGAGAGGGAGCATCGCTCACGCCGCCTTCTTCCGGTCGCGCAGGAAGCTGAAGAACTCGACGCCCTCGCGCAGCCGGCGCTTCATCATGTCGAAGTCGCGGACCATCTCGCCGAGGATCGCGCCCATCTTGCGCGGGCGGAAGTAGAAGCGCTTGTAGAACTCCTCGACCTTGGCGAAGATCACGTCGGCGGGCAGATGCGGGTAGCTGAGCTGCGCGATCTGGGTGCCGCCGTCGGTGAGCAGATGGTCGGTGCCGTCGAACCAGTCGTTCTCGATCGCCTGCTTGTAGAGGAAGGTGCCCGGATACGGCGCGGCGAGCGACACCTGGATGGTGTGCGGATTGATCTCCTGCGCGTAGCGGATCGTCTCCTCGATCGTCTCCAGCGTCTCGCCCGGCAGGCCGAGTATGAAGGTGCCGTGGATGATGATGCCGAGCTCGTGGCAGTCCTTGGTGAACTGGCGCGCGACATCGACGCGCAGACCCTTCTTGATGTTGTGCAGGATCTGCTGATTGCCGCTCTCGTAACCGACGAGCAGCAGCCGGCAGCCGCCCTTCTTCATGATCTCGAGCGTCTTGCGCGGCACGTTGGCCTTGGCATTGCACGACCACACGACGCCGAGCTTGCCGAGTTCGAGCGCAAGCGCCTCGACGCGCGGCAGATTGTCGGTCAGCGTGTCGTCGTCGAAGAAGATCTCCTTGACCTCGGGCATCTCGCGCTGGACGTACTTCACCTCCTCGATGACGTGGGGGATCGAGCGGGTGCGGTAGTTGTGCCCGCCGACGGTCTGCGGCCACAGGCAGAAGGTGCAGCGGCTCTTGCAGCCGCGGCCGGTGTAGAAGCTGACATAGGGGTGCTTGAGATAACCCCCGAAATATTTTTCGATGGTCAGGTCGCGCTTGTAGATCGGCGATACGAACGGCAGCGAGTCCATGTCCTCGATGACCGCGCGGTCCTTGTTGTGGACGATGGCGCCGGCGGCGTCGCGGTACGAGATGCCGTCGACCTCGGCGAGCGGCACGCCCTTGGCGACGTCGAGCACGGTGAAGTCGAACTCGTTGCGGCAGACGAAGTCGATCGCGGTCGAGGTCTCGAGCACCTTCTGCGATTCGACCGCGGCCTTGGCGCCGATGAAGCCGATCATCGCGTGCGGGTTGCGCGCGCGGATCAGCTCGGCGGTCTGCACGTCCTGGCGGAACGAGGGCGTCGAGGTATGGAGCACGACCAGCTCCTTGTCGTCGACCTCGTGCTTGATGTCGTCCCAGCTCTGGTCGTGCGCGGGCGCGTCGATCAGGCGCGATCCCTCGACCAGCGCGGCGGGCTGGGCGAGCCAGGTCGGATACCAGAAGCTGCGCACCTCGCGCTTCATCTGGTAGCGGGCGCCGGCACCGCCGTCATAGCCGTCGAACGACGGCGCCTGCAGGAACAACGTGCGCTTCATCGGGACAAGGTCTCCACTTCGGCCGTGATCCGGCCGCCGGTCGTCAAACTAAGCCTGCTACCGCGCCAATCAACCGTCCTCTTGAAGAAGGCGGCGACGAACAGCGCGAAGCCGAGCAGATCGCGCAGCGGCAGTGTCCATAAGGGCGCAGTCCGGCGCCCGACGAGCGCGTCGATGCGCAGCGCCAGCGCCAGCCGCGCGGCGAGCGCCGCGGCCAGCACCGCCGGCCCCGCGCCGCACGCCACCGCGAGCAGCGCCCAGGCGAGCGGGAAGGTGATCGCGCTGCCCGCATAGCCCGCCGGCGCGAGGTCCCGCACCGTGACGTTCCAGCGCAGCTCGTGCGCGCACAGCGCGGCGAGGCTGGTCTCGGCGCAGCCGTGCGTCACCAGCATCGGCGGTACCGAGACCGTCAGCCCCAGCGCGCGGACCGCCGCGCCGATCGCGTGATCGTCCGCGAGCCGGTCCGCGACCGCGGCGAATCCGCCAATCCCGTCGAGCACGTCGCGGCGCAGCGCGATCGTCGAGCCCATGCACGGATCCGCGATGCCGCCCGCGATGCCGATCATCGCGCCGGGCATGAACTGCCAGCTGATCCCCGCCGCCGCGATTCGGCTCCACAGGCCGGTATCGCCCCGTCCGCTGTAGAGGCAGCTGACGCAGCCGACCCCGGGCGCGGCGGCGGCGGCGGCGATGCGCGCGAGATAATCGGGCGCGACATGGATATCGTCGTCGCTCATCACGATCAGCTCGCCGCGTGCGCGCTCGGTCATGTTGACGAGGTTGGAGACCTTTCCGTTGGTGCCGTGGCGGCGTGGATCGGCGACGAGCACCACCGGCCCGGCCAGCGCGCGCGCCACCCGAGCGGCGGGATCGCCGGCGTCGCTGGTCCCGCACACCATCTCGACGGGTGCGGGATAGTCCTGCCGCAGGAAGCTCGCCAGCTTGTCGGCGAGGCCCGGCACCGCGCCGTGGAGCGGCTTGAGGATCGTCACGCTCGGCGGATCGGCGGGCAGAGCCGGCGCCGGCGCGCGCCACCGCCCCGCGACCAGCATCGCGAGCAGCGTATAGGCGATGCCGATCCAGGCGAGGGCGGACATGAGCAGGCTCATGCGGCGCTGCCTAGGCGCGGGAGTATGACATTTTGCACGCCGGTTCCTTACGCGCGTGTCATCTGTCCAACCACCGCTTTCCAAACCGCCCTCGCTGTCTCTAGAAGCCGCCGGGATGGGTGGCGAGACGATCGTGGTGACGGGGGTGTCGGGTTTCGTGGGGGCTGCGGTGGCGCGGCGCTTCGCGGAGGCCGGCTATGTCGTGCGCGGGCTGGTCCGCGCCTCGAGCCTGCGCGCGAACCTGCGCGATTTTCCCGGGATGCTGATCGAGGGCGACATGCGCGACCAGGCCGCGGTCGAGCGTGCGCTGGCCGGCGCGGCGGGGCTGATCCACGTCGCCGCCGACTATCGGCTGTGGGCGCGCGACCCCGAGGAGATCGTCGCCGCCAACCGCGACGGCGCGCGTGCGGTGATGGCGGCCGCGCTCAAGGCGGGCACGCCGCGTATCGTCTATACCAGCAGCGTCGCGACGCTCGCGCCGCTGGACGGCAAGCCATCGGACGAGACGCACCCGCTCACCCCCGAGACGGCGGTCGGCGCGTACAAGCGCAGCAAGGTGATCGCCGAGCGAATCGTCGAGGACATGGTGCGCGACGCCGGATTGCCCGCGGTGATCGTCAATCCCTCGACCCCGATCGGCCCCCGCGACGTCAAGCCGACGCCGACCGGGCGTATCCTCGTCGACGCAGCACGCGGGAAGATGCCCGCCTATGTCGATACCGGATTGAACCTCGTCCATGTCGACGACGTCGCCGACGGTCATCTGCGCGCATGGCGGCGCGGCACGATCGGGCGGCGCTACATACTCGGCGGCGAGGACGTGCCGCTCAAGGCGCTGCTCGCCGAGGTCGCGCGGCGGACCGGGCGCCGGCCGCCGCGCGTCCGGCTGCCGCGCCGTCCGCTGATGCCGCTGGCGCGGGCGATGGAGGCGATGGCGCGGGTCACCGGGCGCGAGCCGATGCTCACCGTCGATGCGCTGCGCATGTCGGCGCATCACATGTACTACAGTTC
>CAZZZX010000228.1:0-5441 GCA_964658585.1 uncultured Novosphingobium sp. | reverse complement strand
GCTCCGGATTGTTGGCGACGACATCCGCCGACAGCGCGTCGAGCGAGACCGCGCCGCCCTCCGCCGGCATCGCGTGGAGCGGGCGGGCGGGCGGCGACACACAGAGCGATACGGTCAGGCCGATCGCCGCGGCCCGTACCGTGGCGCTCGTGCGGTTCCGGCGGTTCTGTTGCCCGCGCGCGACGGACGGCGCCGGCGTGGCCGTGTCGCTCTCGTGCGCCCAGCCGGTACGCCGCCGCAGTCCCGCGCGCACGAACAGCAGCGGGAGCTTGAGCAGGAGCAGCTCCGAATGGATGAAGCCATCCACGGCGCGCTCCCGCCAGCCGGGCCGGCGCCGGCCATGGTCGTCCAGCCACGACTCATAGGGCGCCCAGTGGCTGGGCTCGTCCCTCTCGATGATCCGGAATATCTTCGTCAGGGTCGCATCGGATCGCACGAGCGCATTGCCGAGCAGGATTTCGACTTGGCGATGGCCAGGCCGTTCGGTCAGCGCGATCACCCGGCAGAGCCGCTCGAACAGCGCGTCGTCCGTCGCCAGATCGTGCGTGTCGAGAGCGTCGATCGACGAGCGGAACATGATCTCGACGAAGCGATCGGTATGGCCGCAGGTGCGATCGACGGCGAACGGCATGGCGCCACGCAGGCCGAACCAGCGGCGGAACATGTCGTAGTGCTTGCGCTCGTCGACGCGATGCCTTTCGAGCGCGGCGATGAATGCCCGATCGTGCGGCGCACGGATCCTCGCGACCGCGATGACGCGATCGATCGCGGTGTAGCCGCGATGTTCGTTGTAGATGTAGATCGAACCGAGCAGGTCCAGATAGCGGCGTCGAAACCATTGGAACATGGGAGATACCCGATCCGGGATTGAGAGCTGACGGGACCGCATCGGACCGGCGACGGCCGTGCGGAGCTTCGTGAACGCCACGATCACACCGCCACGGCTGCCAAGCGCCCGATGACGGCCGTCACCGCGAGCGCCGCTGCGCCCCAGAAGGTGACGCGGATGATCGGCCTGATCTGCCCCGCGCCGCCGGCCGCCGCGCCGATTGCCCCCAGCACCGCCAGCAACAGGACGGCGACGATCGACACGCCGTAGGGAATGGCGTCGCGCGAGAGCACGGCCCCGACGATCACCGGGACGATCGCCCCGCCGGTGAACGCCCCGGCCGACGCGAGTGCCGCCTGGACGGGTCGAGCCTGCGTCGCCGGCGACAGGCCGAGCTCGTCACGGGCATGGGCGGCGAGCGCATCGACTTCGGTCAGCTGTCGGGCGACCTGTTCGGCCAGGTCGGCGCTCAGACCGCGCGCCACGTAGATCGCAGCGAGTTCGGCATGTTCCGCGTGGGGATCGTCGCGCAGTTCCTGTCGTTCGACTGCGAGATCGGCGGCTTCGGCATCCGCCTGCGAGCTCACCGAGACATATTCGCCCGCGGCCATCGACATCGCGCCGGCGACGAGTGCGGCGATGCCCGACAACAGCACGCCGCTGCGGCCGGCCGACGACGAGGCGACACCGACGATCAGGCTGGAGACCGAGATGATGCC
Organism: uncultured Novosphingobium sp.; assembly: GCA_964658585.1. GTDB lineage: Bacteria > Pseudomonadota > Alphaproteobacteria > Sphingomonadales > Sphingomonadaceae > Solisphingomonas. Next base: position 3,893 of record CAZZZX010000228.1, on the reverse strand, counting down.
GTCGTTGGCGCCGAGCACCGCCGCGCGAAGCCAGCCGATCCGCGAGGTTCGATGTTGCTCGCGATGGGGGCGGCGCGTCCGGCTCATCGGCGCAACGTGGGCAACATGCGCGCCATGATGACGTCTCGATCCACAAACTGATGCTTGAGCGCCGCCGCGACGTGCAGGGCGATCAGCGCATAGGCGAGATAGGCGAGCAGGCCGTGGGCTTCCCCGACGGCGTGCCAGATCGTGGCCGCCTGTCCCTGCGCCGAGTGGACGAAGCCGAGCATCGGCCAGGGCACGACACCATAGAGCATCAGCGTCGCCTTGGCCTTCGGTCCCGACGTCATGATCCAGCCGGTGAGAGGCATCGCGATCATGATGACGTAGAAGCCCCAATGGACGATCCGGGAGGATCGCCGCTCCCAACCCGGCAGGCCGGCCGGATAGGGCGGTGCGGGGTGGACGAGCCGCCAGCCGAGACGGACGAGACTGAGCAGCAGAACCAGGATACCGGTCGACTTGTGCCAGAGCATGAGCCGTGACGAGGTTTCGCGCGCGACGTCGTCATGGATCCAGGCCAGCACGATGTTGCTGACGATCATGAGCGCGATCAGCCAATGCAGCGTGACGGCGACGGCCGAGTAGTAGGTCACGACGGTATCGCCGTCGGCGCGGGTCGCGACGGGTTGTGATCTCGGCTCGCTCATCGCGGCGATGTCCTTCCATGATCGGTGCGCTGATCGGCGGGGGCCATGTTCAATCGATCTTCCGGATGATCTCGTGCAGCGTCGCGACGGTGATGCCGAGCTTGCGGACGACCATGACGTTGTCGGCGACGCGGCCGCCGGATCGGAGCGAGAGCCATTGGTCCGCGTCGAGACCGCCCTTCATCGCGAAACGAAGGTGAAGCCGGTTCCCGGTAACGTCTCCCAGCACCGGCCCGTGTGCGTCGCTGAGCGTGCCGGCGTAGCGATCGACCGCCGTCTGCCGGATGCGCCATCGCCGCTGCCTGGGCCGGTCGCCCGCGTCGTCGACCGTCTGATCGAGGACCAGGACGCCATCGTCGCCCACGGCGCCGCGGCCGTGTACCGTTATCGGCCTGTCCTTCGCGAACATGACCTTCAGCGTCCCTGCGCCCTCCGTATCGCCCGCGAAGAAGGCCGGGACGGAAAAGTGCGGGCCCGCAGTCTCCGCGGTGGCGGCTGGCGGGATCGACGTGCAGGCGCAGGCGAGCAGCGGCAGCAGGCCGGCGGGCCATGACGGTGGTCCGGACCTGTCGCCGCGCGCATCCACTCTCACCCGATCCCTCACGCCGCCACCGCTTGCGACGCCGCATCGGACGCGCCGTCGGTTTCAGGAACGATGCATGGCCCAGATCGGGTGCAGACGGCCAGGCCGGTGATGGCGGCGCTCGGGCGATGGTGCGTGATCGCGAGATCGTCCGCGCAACGCCCCGCATCCCGGACCGGACGGCGCGGATCGACCGGCGCCTGCAGCGTACGCTGCAGATGGGATAGCGCCCCACGGTCGCCGCCCTGACCGTGCGGGAAGTCGCCATAGGGACGCATCGACGTACTCCGGATGATCGTCGTGTGAGACGGCGGTGATCCGGGGAACCCGCAAGTCATATGCGCTGCAGCCGAAAAAGCGGCTGGACGCTCCGTGCGGAGCTTGCCGCCGATCGCTCGCAATAATCGGGTGGGCGACAGGGGACGGCACGAAGCAAATCTTCAACAGGAGATCATGAGATCGCCGATATCGTGATCGGTGTGGCCGTCGATATTTCCATTTCAGGCAGGGAGTGGATACGGTTCTTCGACGAACTAGCGGCTGGCCGTCCGGACGGTGTCTGTTTTCGGTCCCGCCGACGGGGTGAAAGCGTAGGTGACCATGATCCCGACATGATCCGAGAGCATGACGCTACCGGGCGTGCGTCCGAACGGCGCCGTCAGCGCGGTCGGGGTCGGAGTCAGCGCTTGCGAACGCCGATACAGCAACCAGTCCTTGCCGCGGCGGATCGATTCGGCCACGTCGACGCCCTCGCATCCGATGGCATCTGCGCAATCACGCTCGACCGCGGACAGGCCCGGTGTATCGCCCAGAAGCTGCTCCGAGAAATAGCGGCTCCGCGCCGGGCGGTTGCCGACGTTGAAATCGCCGGCGACCAGGATCGGCGATCCGTCCGCTGCAACGGCGGAGACGAATGTCTTGAAGGCATCGATCTGCCGACGATAGGCGTAGGTCGATCGCGTCTGCGGCACGCCTGACGCTTTGCGCGCGTTGAGATGGGTGTCGATCACCGTCACCGGCGCGGCGAGGCCCGGTACGGCGACCTGCACGGCAAGCGCGCCCTTGTTCGCGAGGCAGTCGTAACCTGCACAGACCGGATAGGCGATGTCGCGCGTCGCGACGATCGGATAGTCGGAGAAGATCGCCAGGCCGCTGTCGACACGCTTGCCCGAACGCTCTCCGCGCATGAAGCTCGCACCCCTCAGGAAGGCGCGATCGTCCGCCGAAATGGGCTCCGCGCTGGCGTCGTCCTGCGTCGGACCGAACGCTTCGTAACGATACCCCGCGAGCCGCCCGATCGTCTTCGCATCGGCCATGAAGGCTTCCTGCAACGCCACCAGATGCGGTTGCCGTCCCTGCCGACGAAGCATCGTCAGGCGGCTCGCGATCGCGCTCAGCGCCGCCGACCGTCCCGAAGCGATCGGCCAGGGCAGCCCCCTGACATTGTACGTGAGCAGCGTCAGCGTCGCAATCGGCTGCGCCGACACCGGGGCCGCCATCAATGCCGTCAGCATCAGCGCCCGCGTGAAGTATCTCATGACGTGCAATCCCGGCGAACAGACGATGTGCCGTGATGACGCCGGGCGCCGGCGGGACCCGCATCCCGAGATCTCCGACAGACGATATGCGGGTCCGTGCTCCGGCCGGCGTCCTTGGGTTCGATCGCTGCCGACATGGTCGTGCGATGGTCGGGGGGACGACCATGAAGGACTGTTTGAAATGTTCGCTTCACTGTCTTCTGGGCTTGACCGGCATGGCTTCGCTGTCCGACGCGGCCATTGCTCGGGAGGCATTGCCCTCGAACGGGATTTACAGCGCCCTGCCGACCCTGACCTTCGGAAAGCCGCGAGCCGTTTTGCCGCTCTTCCCGGTCGGCCTGCCGCCCGAGACGCCGCGACCCGCGATGCCGGCGCCGCCGTTCGGGAACCGCGGCGCCGGATCGATCGATGCCCGGTCATACGGTTACCGATTGGATCTCGGCGTCGCGACGCTGGGGATCGAGGGATCGCGCCTGCAGAAGCGGGCGGCCGACTGGATGTCGCGCCTCGACACCGGGAGGGACCGACAAAAGTCATGGTCGCTGGGTGCGCGTTCGGATCTTGCGGCGGGCGGCGAGGATCGCCTCTCGCTCGAAGCGGCGGCGGGCAGCGATCACAGTCTGCAATCGCGGATGCCTGTCGCCGATCCTCACGTCACGACCTCCAGCGAGACGCTCGGGCTGGCATGGCTGCACGGCGGGCATTGGCTGACGAGCGTCGGCTGGCAGCGGACGGGCGGGGCCGCGAAGGGAGCGATCGACCGGATGATCGAACTCGCCAACGGCGCACCGCTTCACGAGAAGGGTCTTCGCCTGTTGCTCTCCTTCCTGCCCGGTGGCGCGAGCGATCCGCACGGCACCAGTCTCGGCATCGAAGGACGTCGGGCGGCGCTCTCACCGGACGATCTCGCGGCGGTCGGCCCCGATCGGGGGAAGGACATGCGACTCGGCCTGTTCGCGCGGACGCGGTTCTAATGGGCGTCGCTCACAGATCGACGATGCGCTATGCGATGCGCAGCGTAAGCGTCCATGCGGGGCGTCCGTCGTTGATCGGGAACGAGAAGAGCATGGCGGGCAGCGG
>CAZZZX010000227.1:0-5485 GCA_964658585.1 uncultured Novosphingobium sp. | reverse complement strand
CCGGCGCCGGCGAGCTGCGCGTCCGCGTGCTCGCCTGCGCGCTCAACTTCCCCGACACGCTGGTGATCGAGGATCGGTACCAGTTCCGCCCGCAGCGTCCGTTCGCACCCGGCTCGGAGATTTCGGGCGTGGTCGAGGCGATCGGCGCGGGAGTCACGGGCTGGGCGGTCGGCGACCGGCTGATCGCGACGATCATGTTCGGCGGGCTTGCCGAGCAGGCGATCGTGGCCGCCGCGAACGCCTTCAGGCTCGCCGCGGATCGCGATCCGCTGGAGGGCGCGGGGCTGCTGTTCACCTACGGCACGACGATCCACGCGCTCGTCGATCGCGGGCAGCTCAAGGCCGGCGAGACGCTGCTCGTGCTCGGCGCGGCGGGCGGCATCGGGCTTTCGGGCGTCGAGATCGGCAAGGCGATGGGCGCGCGCGTCGTCGCCGGGGTGTCGAGCGAAGCCAAGGCCGCCGCAGCACGCGCGGCCGGCGCCGACGAGACGCTGGTCTATGGCCGCGCGCCGTTCGACAAGGACGCGTCGCGGGCGCTCGCCGCGGCCTTCAAGGAGGCGGTCGGCAGCGACGGCGCGCATGTCATCTACGATCCGGTCGGCGGCGACTATGCCGAACCGGCACTGCGCGCGAGCGCCTGGGAGGGGCGCTATCTGGTGGTCGGCTTTCCCGCCGGCATTCCCCGGCTGCCGCTCAACCTGACGCTGCTCAAATGCTGCGACGTGCGCGGCGTGTTCTGGGGCGGCTTCCTCGCGCGCCATCCGGAGCGCCACCGCGCCCACGTCGAGCAGCTGATCGCGTGGTGGAGCGAGGGCCGGATCCGCCCGCGCCTCGACCATGTCTTCGCGCTCGAAGACGGCGGCCGGGCGATCGCCCGGCTGGCGGCGCGCGAGGCGATCGGCAAGGTGGTGGTGCGGATCGGGTAGCCCGAGCCAGTCTTCATCCCGGATCACGTCCGGGTGACGACGTATGAGGTTCGGGCGATCAGCCGGCCGGATAGACGAAGCCCTCGCCGAAGCGCCACCACCGCATCATAGGCATGTGGCGGCGCGATGCCGAGTGTCCGGCGCGCCGCATCGATCGGCATCGCCATCAGCCGCTCGAAGTCGAAGCCCGGCAGCCATGCCGCCCGCCGGCCGCGGCGGAAACCCTCCAGGATCGCCTTGCGCGCACCCGGCACGATGCCGCCCTTGGCGAGCGCGCCGAGCGCGATCACCAGCCAGCCGCGGCCCCGCGTCTGGCTGTACGAGAAGGCGACGAGACAGGCCTCGCCCAGCGGATCGCGGCCATAGCCGGTCAGCATGTGCCACAGATCGTGGGTGTCGCGGATTCGGCGGCCATACCAGGCGACGGGATCGGGCACGTCGATCTCGTGCGCTTGCAGGCCGACCTTGCTGACCGTGGCGAGCCCCTCCGCGGACAGCCCCTCGCGCGTCACGAAATCGCGGTATTCCGCGCCCAGCGTACCGGGCGCGAAGCGGTCGAGCCAGTCGCGGTCCATCAGCTTCGCGGCAAGCTCGGTGCGCTCGTAGGCGAGCCGTGCGCCGTCGGGCTTGCCGATCAGCCGCAGATAGCCCCGGCGCGTGCTCGGCCGGTTGAGCGTCCGCATGATCTCGAACACCTGGGTAGTGTCATCGGGGTCCTTCATCAGCCGCCGCAGCGCGCCGAGCACCTTGCGGGCATTGCCGCCGCGCGCCGGTTGCGCGTCGGGACTCTCCACGGCGGGACGGTCCATCACGTTGGTCGCCATCTCAATCTCCCTTCAAATCTCGCGCACCGCCGGCTCGGCCAGCCGGCACAGCGGCAGCGCGGCCGCGACCACCGCGTCGACCGGCCGCTCGAACCCGCCGGCGATCCAGGCGAGCGCGATATGCAGCAATCCGCCTGCAACGCCCCGGCGCAGCAACGGTTCGGCCGCCACCGCGCTGCGTCGCCGCGGATCGTGCGTATCGAGGATCAGTTCGGTCAGACGCTCGAGCGAGCGCTCGAACGCGGCGTCGATCGTCGGGCTGACGCCGGTGATCTCGACCAGGAACACGCGCGCCGCCTCCGGGTGATCGCGGATCGCGCCGTAATAGGCGACGAGCATCGCCTGCGCGCGGATCGCGACGGGCATCGCGGGATCGGCGGCCGCGCGGATGCGCTCGATCAGATTGGTCACGACCCGATCGAAGCTCGCGGCGAGCAGCGCCTCGCTGTTCCCGAAATTCTCGTAGAAATAGCGCTCTGTCAGCCCCGCCGCCTGGCACACCGCGCGCACGCCGGTGCTGCGATAGCCGTGGACGCCATAGAGGCCGATCGCCGCCTCGATCAGCCGGTCGCGCCGCTCGGCCCGCCGCTCGCCCGCAGGCACCCCGCCATAGGATCGCGTCACCGCCATGCGTCGTACCCATAGTTGACAACAATCATTGTCATATGCTCTTTGAAACGATGACGCCAGCAGATTCGATCCCACTCCACCCCGCCACACCCGAACATCTCGACGTGCTGATCGTCGGCGCGGGGCTGTCGGGCATCGATGCCGGCTACCGCCTGCAGACCGGCGATCCCGACCTGCGCTACGCGATCTTCGAGGCGCGCGACGCGGTCGGCGGGACGTGGGACCTGTTCCGCTATCCGGGCGTGCGATCGGATTCGGACATGGCGACGCTCGGCTTCCCGTTCCGCCCCTGGCAGGGCGAGAAGGCGATCGCCGACGGCGCCGACATCCGCGCCTATGTGCAGGACACCGCACGCGCGTTCGGCATCGACAAGCGCATCCGGATGCACCACCGCGTCACCGCCGCCGCCTGGTCGAGCGCGGACGCGTGCTGGACGGTCGATTACGAGACCGGCGGGATCGCGCGGACAATCACCTGCGGCTTCCTGTTCCTGTGCTCGGGCTATTACGACTATGCCGAGGGTCACGCACCGACCTGGCCCGGCATGGAAAGCTTCTCGGGCGAGGTCGTCCACCCGCAGTTCTGGCCCGAGGACATCGATCTCGCCGGCAAGCGCGTCGTCGTGATCGGCTCGGGCGCGACCGCGGTGACGCTGGTGCCGGCGCTCGCCGACACCGCCGCGCACGTCACCATGCTCCAGCGCTCGCCGACCTATGTCGTCTCGCGCCCGGCGCGCGATCCGGGCGCGGACAAGCTGCGCCGGCGCCTGCCCGCCGCGCTGGCGGAGCCCGCGATCCGCTGGAAGAACATCGCGCTCGGCATCTTCCTCTACGGCTTCGCGCGGCGGCGCCCCGAAAAGCTCAAGAAGATGATCTTCGACGGCCAGCGCGCCGCGCTCGGCCCCGATTTCGACATGACGCATTTCTCGCCGCGCTACGATCCGTGGGACCAGCGGCTCTGCCTCGTCCCCGACGGCGATCTGTTCAAGGCGCTGATCGGCGGCTCGGCGGATATCGTCACCGATCATATCGAACGCTTCACCACGCGCGGTATCGCGCTCAAGTCGGGCGCCGAACTGCCTGCGGACGTGATCGTCACCGCGACCGGGCTCAGGATGAAGCTGATGGGGGGCGCGACGCTCACCGTCGACGGCGCGACGGTCGATCCCGCCAGCCGGCTGCTCTACAAGGGCGCGATGCTGGAGGGCGTGCCCAATTTCGCCTTCGCGGTCGGCTACACCAATGCATCGTGGACGCTGAAGTGCGACATCACCGCGCGCTTCGTCAGCCGGCTGCTCGCGCACATGAAACGGCGCGGCCAGGTCTCGGTGCGGCCGGTGGCCAAGCCCGATGCCGCCAGCGACGAGCCGATGCTCGACCTCAAGTCGGGCTATGTCGAGCGCGCCGCCGCGCTGCTGCCGCGTCAGGGCGCGCGCGCGCCGTGGCGGGTCCGCCAGAACTACGCGCTCGATCTGCTCGCCTTCCGCACCGGGCGGATGGAAGACGGCGTGCTGCGCTACGAACGCGCGCCCAGCAAGACCAAAGAGAGGAAAGCGGCATGACGCGCACGCGGTTCGAGTTCCGGGACAAGGTCGCGGTCGTCACCGGAGCGGCGAGCGGCATCGGGCGCGCGGTCGCGCGGTCGCTCGCGGCGCGCGGCTGCAACGTCGCGCTCGCCGACGTCAACGTGGAGGGACTCGAGGAGACCGCACGGCTGATCGGCAACGGCGTCCGCGTCACCCGCCACAGGCTCGACGTCTCGGATCGCGAGGCGATCGCCGCCTTCCCCGCCGAGATCGAGGCGGCGCATGGCGGGGTCGACATCCTCGTCAACAATGCCGGCGTCGCCCTGGGCGGCACCTTCGAGCAGGCGACCGAGGCCGATTTCGACTGGCTGATGGACATCAATTTCTACGGCGTGGTGCGGATGACGCGCGCCTTCCTGCCGCTGCTCAAGGCGCGCGAGAGCGCGCAGCTGGTCAATCTGTCGAGCCTGTTCGGGCTGATCGCACCGCCCGGGCAGACCGCCTATTCGGCCGCCAAGTTCGGCGTGCGCGGCTTTTCCGAGGCGCTGCGCAACGAGCTTCTCGCGATGAAGTCGAGTGTCGGCGTCACCGTCGTCCATCCCGGCGGGATCAAGACCTCGATCGCCGACAATGCCCGCATCGCCGACGCCACGCCCGCAGCGCTGCGCGAGAAGCAGCAGGCGCGCTTCGCCAAGGCGCTCAAGATGCCGCCCGAGCGTGCGGGCGAGATCATCGTCGAGGCGATCGCCCGCCGCCGGCCACGGATCCTGGTCGGCTCGGACGCCAAGTTCGCGTCGCTGATCGAGCGGATCATGCCGGTCTCCTACTGGTCGCTCATCGGCAAGGGGATGTGAGCGTGGCGCTGGCGACACGGATCGCGCTCGGCGTCGCCGGGACCCTGGCGACGACGATCGGCGGCCTGGCGGCGTTCGCCGCGCTCAATGCGCGCCACGCCGAGCGCCGCGTACCGCGCGACGGCGGCTTCATCGACGTGCCCGGCGCACGGCTCCATTATGTCGATATCGGGTCGGGGCCGGCGATCGTCATGGTCCATGGTCTCGGCGGGCAGATCCGCAATTTCACCTATGCGCTCGCCGGGCGGCTGGCGACCGACCATCGCGTGATCGTCGTCGATCGGCCGGGCTCGGGCTATTCGGTCGGGGCGCCGGGCGCGGCGGAGGGTTTGCGCGCGCAGGCCGCGCTGATCGGCCGTTTCATCCGCGCGCTCGGGCTCGAGGCACCGCTGCTCGTCGGCCATTCGCTCGGCGGTGCATTGGCGCTCGCGCTCGCGCTCGACGAGCCCGAAACGGTGCGCGGCCTCGCGCTGATCGCGCCGCTCAGCCAGCCGATCGACGGCGTACCCGCGGCGTTCAAGGCGCTGATGATCCCGTCGCCGCGCGTGCGCCGCGCGATCGCCTGGACGCTCGCCGCGCCGATGGGCCGGATCAACGCCGCCAGGTCGCGCGCCGCGCTGTTCGGCCCCGATCCCGCGCCCGCCGACTTCGAGGATCGCGGCGGCGGCGCGCTGACGCTGCGCCCCGCGGCGGAACTCTCCACCTGGATTTCGCAGACGGCCGCG
>CAZZZX010000226.1:0-5487 GCA_964658585.1 uncultured Novosphingobium sp. | reverse complement strand
CTACAATCTCGTCGCGCTGCCCTTCTACCTGCTGCTGCTGGTGACGGGGATCGGCACGGCGATCCTGTTCGTCGCGGTCAACGGCATCGCGCTCGGGCGCGATCTCGGCGAGATGGTCGCGGCGCGGCATCTCGATCGTCGGCTCGGCGGCATCTGGCTCAAGCGCACGCGCGCCGAACGCGCGGTGCTGGGCATGATGGCGACCGCGCTGTTCCTGGTACCGCTGGTCAACCTGCTCGCGCCGATCCTCGCCGCGGCGATGGCGACCCATCTGTTCCACGGCACCCGCGACGAACTGGCGCCCGCGGAATAGGTCTCAGGCGCTGCCGCGCCGCGCCAGCGCCATCGCGGCCTCGTCCGCGAGGCTGGCGAGGATGTCGGCGAGCGGCTCCTCGCGCGTCACCATGCCGACCGACTGGCCCGCCATCAGCGAGCCATGCTCGACATCGCCGTCGATCACCGCGCGGCGCAGCGCGCCCGCCCAGTAATGCTCGATCTGGAGCTGCGCCTCGGCCATCGCGATGCGTCCCTCGTCGAGCGCGTGAGCGACCTCGCGCTGCTTGGCGGTGAACAGGTCGCCGCCGGCATTCTTGAGCGCGCGCACCGGGATGACGGGCAGGCGCGGATCGAGCTGCACGCTGGCGACGGCATCGCGGGCGGACGCGCGGATGAACGCCTTCTTGAACGCCGGATGCGCGACGCATTCGGTCGCGCAGACGAACCGCGTGCCGAGCTGGACGCCCGCCGCGCCCATCTCCAGATAGCCCGCGATCGCCTCGCCGCGGCCGATCCCGCCGGCCACGAACACCGGCACGGTGGCGGCGATCTCGGGCAGCATCTCCTGCGCGAGCACGCTGGTCGACACCGGGCCGATATGGCCGCCCGCCTCCATCCCCTCGATCACCAGCGCGTCGACGCCCGAGCGGATCAGCTTCCTGGCGAACGGCAGGGTGGGCGGGAAGCAGATCACCCTGGCGCCCGACGCCTTGATCCGATCGATCGCGCCGCCCGGCGGCAGCCCGCCGGCGAGCACGACATGGCCGACGCCATGGTTCGCGCAGACCTCGATCAGCTCGCTCAGCGCCGGGTGCATGGTGATGAGGTTGACGCCGAAGGGCCTGGCGGTCAGCGCGCGGGTCGCGGCGATCTCGGCATCGAGCAGCGCGGGTGTCATCGCGCCGCACGCGATCACCCCGAAACCGCCCGCATTGGACATCGCGGCGACGAGGTTGCGCTCGCTCACCCACGACATCGCACCCGCCATGATCGCGACTTCGCTGCCGAGAAAGGCGGTGCCGCGCGCCATCGCGCGCCGCAGCCGGTCATGACCGATGGTGGAGGGGCGGGCGGGGGCGTCGATCGTGGCCATGGCGCCGCGTCTAGCAGCAGCAGGGCGGCGGCGTCACCTGCGGTGTGACGTCTCCGTGGGCTGGCCGGGAACCGGATTGTTATCGGATCGAGAGTCTGGCACCCCGGATGGGAACGGGTTCCGGGAGATCGCGCATGGCTTCGCCGTATCGAAAACAGCCGCGCAAGGCGTTCTGGCGCACGCTTTCCGCCCAGCCCGGCAAGATCCCCGTCGACCTGTTCACGCCCCGCTTTCCGATCGGCAAGGACGATCGCATCGCCACCGCCGGGAGCTGCTTCGCGCAGCATATCGCGGCGCATTTGCGGCGGCAGGGCTATAACGTCCTCGATGTCGAGCCGGCGCCCAGGTTTCTTTCGGTCGAGACCGCGCAGGCGTTCGGCTACGCGACCTATTCGGCCCGCTACGGCAATATCTACACCGCGCGACAATTCCTACAGCTGGTTCGCGAGACGCGCGGCAAGTTTCAGCCGGCGGACGCGATCTGGGAGAAGAAGGGGCGCTTCTATGACGCTCTGCGCCCCTCGGTCGAGCCCGAGGGGCTCGACGATCCGGCCGAGGTCGTCGCGCATCGCGCGGATCACCTGGTGCGCGTACGCCAGCTGTTCAAACGCGCGACGCTGATGATCTTCACCCTCGGCCTGACCGAGACCTTCGTGCATCGCAAGAGCGGCACGGTCTACCCGACCGCGCCCGAGACGATCGCCGGCACCTACGATCCCGCCATCCACGTCTTCAAGAATTTCAGCTATGACGAGGTGCTGGCCGACCTGATCGCCGCGCGTGCGCTGCTCAAGGCCGGCAATCCCGGCTTGCGCTTCCTGTTCACGGTCTCGCCGGTGCCGCTGACCGCGACCGCATCGGGCCAGCACGTGCTGATCGCGACGATGCGCTCCAAGTCGGTGCTGCGCGCCGCGGCCGGCGCGATGTATGACATGTTCGACGATGTCGATTATTTCCCGTCCTACGAGATCGTCGCGACGCCGTTTCTGGGCCCGCTCGGCTATGGAGAGGATCTGCGCAGCATCCGGCCCGAAACGGTGACGCGCGTCATGAAGACCTTTTCGGCCGCCTATGGCGCCGCCCCCGACGCGCCGTCCGCGGCCGCCGCGCCCAAGCCGCAGAAGACGAAGATGGCCAGGTCGTCCGACGCCGATGTGATCTGCGAGGAGAAGCTGCTCGAGGCGTTCGTCCGATGAGTCGCTATCGCATCTGCGCGATGGGGAATTCCCATCTCGCCGCCGCCAAGCTCGGCTGGGATCGGATCAAGGACGACTACCCCGACTATCGCTTCGACTTTTTCGGCTTTCCACCCAACAGCGCGACCGAGTTCGACCAGCATGTCCTGGTCGAGGACGGTCGGCTGGTGGCGACCACCGAGAAACTGCGCAACGGCTTCGCGATGACCTCGGGCGGCCACACCGCGATCGTCGGCGCCGATTATTCCGCGTTCGTGACCCTTGGACTCGGCATCAGCGGGCCGCAGCGCGCACGGCAGATCTTCGCGAATTATCGCACCACCGACCTTGCCGAGCCGGGCCTGCACCTGATCTCGGACGCGCTGCTCGGCGCCTATGTGAAGCGCCTGTGTTCGATGCCGCACGCGCTCAGGCCGTTCGAGGCGCTGCGCGCGGTCTCGGACGCGCCGATATTCCTCCATGCCACGCTGACGCCCATGAGCGAGATCCTGACCGCGGAGAAGCATCGCGGCGAAGTCCACACCATTCCCGACGTCTATCGTCGTCTCACGCCGATCTTCGACCGGATCTGCAAAGAGGTCGGCCAGCCCGATCTCTACCGCTATATCCCGCAGCCGCCCGAGACGCTCGAGCCGAGCGGCCTCACCAGGCCCGAGTTTGTCCGATCGGGCTCGGGGTTCGCAGCTTTTTCGGGCAAGCTCAGCAAGAAACAACAGGACTATTTCCATGGCAACGCGGATTATGGCGTCGTCGCGGTGCGCCGACTGATCCTCGAGTTCGAGCGGAGTGGCCTGCGCGCGTTCGAACCGGCGTGACGCCGGATCGGCCGAGGCCCCGATCGAGGCGACGTCGCTCCTCCGGCCCGAGCCGGGTGCGAGATCGGCGAGCTGCGCGAAGGGCTCGCTGTCGCGCCCGCCGTTCGGGCATGTGCGCCAGCGTGGTCCTTGCCGCTATGTCCGCAGATAGCTGAGCGGCCAGAAGCCGAGCGCGGCGACACAGTCGCCGATGCCGTCCGCGCTCGCCAGGTAACGCAGCGCGGGCGCCATGAAGTCGCTGTCCCTGGCGTCCTCGGGCACCGGCCGGCCGGCGGACAGGTAATGCGCGCGATAGCGGCTTTGGAACGCCACGGTCCGCGATCCGCTCGACGCGATCGCCAGCCGCCGGTGCAACAGCCCCGCGAGGAACACCCGGTCGCAGATCGGCGAGAGAATCCCGGGCATGTCGAGCCACACCGGCAGGCTGGCGAAGCCCGACCGGTGGATCAGCAGGCAGCTCGTATCGACATGGCGGAGCGCATCCTCGTCGCCCTCGCGGATGGCGAGATCGTTGCCGGCGTCGTCGTGAAAGGTGCGCAGCGAGGCGCAGACCGGACTGCGGCGCGCCTCCCACAGCGCGAGCAGCGAACGCAGATGACCGTCGTGATACCAATTGTCCGCATCGAGATAGGCGATGAAGTCATAGCCCTGGTTGCGCGCCATCAGGCCGGCGAGCCCGCGCGGCGTGTTGCCGTTGTCGTCGTGCGCGCGTGGCAGCTTGACGTGCGCGACCGGCCAGCCGTCGATCTCGGCCCGCGGGTATCCGTCGGCGACCATGATGTGATCGGCGGCGACACCCTGCGCGGCGACGCTGCGGTGGCTCCGCGCCAGCGTCTCGATCGGCTCGCGATGATAGGGCGTGACGACGGCGATGCGGTGCTGCGACACCGGGACGGCCTAGACCGCGCCGATCGCGCCGAGATCGACCAGCCGGCTGGTGAAGCGGTGGCTGCCGGTATGGCTGAGCTCGATCCACGGGCACATCCACACCTTCATCCCCGCCGCGCGCACGCTCCGGCAGAAGGCGTAGTCCTCGGAATAGCTCTTGCCGCTGTACGCGCCGATCGCCTCGTCGCCGTCGAGGAAGGCGAGGATGTCGCGCGGCTTGGCCTTGGGGAAGCGGTCGAGGTACAGCCTGATCTCGTCCGCGATCTTGCCCTGCTTGCTGTCGAGCTCGAGGTCGAAAAAGGCATGGACCTCCGGCGGGGGCTCGGCCGCGCCGCCGGCGGGGTCGGGCTGGTAGCGGCGCTGCGGATAGGCGTCGCGGAAGCGGTCGAAGGTCTCGCGCCGGATCATCATGAAGCCCGCGCCCGCCTGCGTCACCTCGACCGGCTCGTTGACCGCGATCGTGGTGCCGTGCGCCGGACTGATCGCGATCGCGCTCGAATAACGGGCGAGCCGCTCGGGATCGTCGTCCGCCAGTCCCGCCTTGGCGGCGAGCAGCACCCGGTCCCACGACAGGCGCTTCTGCGGATAGGGCGCCGCGATCACGTCGAACGCCGGCGCGCGCGCGTCGAGCGTCTGGAGCGCGAGCAGCTGGATGACGTCGAGCGGCTCGAACCCGATGTCCGCATCGATGAAGATCAGCGTGTCGTTGCCCGATCGCAGAAACGCGTCGACGGTTTCGTTGCGCGCCTTGGTGATGAGCGCGTCGTTGGCGATGAAGCAGAAGCGCAGATGGATGCCGACCGAGGTGCAGAGCGCGGTCAGCTTGGCGATCGAGAAGGCGAACTCCGAATGGCACTGGCCGTTGTACATCGGCGTGCCGACGAAGAGCTTGCGGCCCCTGAGGCGCTCCAGATCGAGATCGGGCATCGCCGCCGTCCTATCGTCGGGCGCACGCTCCGCCAAGCGTCACGCGACATCCTCGGCGTCTAGCCCGTAGGCGGTGTGGAGCACGCGCACCGCGAGTTCGGTATAATCCTCGTGGATCAGCACGCTGACCTTGATCTCGGAGGTGGTGATGGCGAGGATGTTGATCCCGCGCGCGGCGAGCGCATCGAACATCGTCGCCGCGACGCCGGCATGGCTGCGCATCCCGACGCCGACCACCGAGACCTTGCACACCTCGGTATTGGGGACGAGCGCGGCATAGCCGATCTTGTCC
>CAZZZX010000225.1:2459-5513 GCA_964658585.1 uncultured Novosphingobium sp. | reverse complement strand
CTCGAGCGCGGAGAGCCGGTCGACCAGCGCCCGCAGCCGGACGGACGACCAGGCCGGAAGATCGCGCGCGATCGCCTTGCGGTCGCGCCAGAACAGGGAGCGCGCCACCTTGTCGATCGCGGCATCGGGCGCGGCGCCGCGGTCCATCTCGGCGCGCGCCATCGCCATCGGCAATGTCCGCCGCAGGATCGCGCGGACCAGCGGGATACCGTCCTGCCCGTCCGCCGCCGCGCGACCGATCTCGCGATCGAGACCCTCCAGATCGCCCGCGAACAGCGCGTCGAGCAGGCGCGCCATGTCCGCCTCGCCCGCATCGATGCCGATCGCGTCGAGCATCGCATGGCTGGCCTCGCGCGGCGCATCGGGGGTGGCGTCGGCATAGAGCGCCAGCTTCTCGATCTCGCGGGTCAGGATCGCGCGGTCGTTGGCGCAGGCATCGGCGAGGCGGCGCGCGATGCCCGGATCGATCCGCAGGCCGTGATCGCGCGCGATCGCGGTCGCGATCCGTTCGGCATCGCGGCCCTCGGGCGGATAGCTCGCATAGGCGCGCCCGCGCGGGTCTGCGGCGACACGCCTGGCGAGCCTGCCGTCCTTCTTGAGCGAGGCGGTGCCGATCAGCGCGACGGGATTGCCCGCGACCGGCGCATCGAGCAGCGCCTCGACCGCGGCGAGACAGTCCTCGCCCGCACCCTCCACGCGGATATGCCGCGCGCCGCCGAACAGCGACGAGGACGCCGCCTCGTCCGCGAGCAGCGCGGGATCGGACTTGAGCTGCGCCGGGGTCAGGTCGATCCGCTCGGCCTCGGGGCCGAGCGCGGCGGCGAGCCGTGCGGCGAGCGCGCGCGATCCCGACTCGTCGGCGCCGTAGAGCAGGTAGCAGCGGATCTCGGGCCCCGGCCGATCGAGCGCGCGTTCGATCTCGGCAAGGTCGCGGGCCGACACCGCGCTATCGTTTCGCCGCGGTCCGGCGCGCGTAGAGCGCGACCCGTGCGACGATCTGGTCGGCGACCTCGTCGGACAGATGCTCGAGCGCGGTCTGCTCAGCGGCGAGCGTCGAATAATCCGAGCTGGTGACGTCGAGCCCGGTGTCGGATCCCGCGGTCGCGTCGAGCACGACGGTGCTCGCCTGTTCGAGATCGACGAGCCGATAGCGCGCGCGCAGCGTGCGGCGCTCGCGGGTGACGGTGTTCTGGTCGTTGATACCGAGCCCGATGATCTGATCGTCGAGCTCGACCTCGAGCCGGTAGCGCGTGGCACCCGCGGTTCCGGCGTGGAGCCGGTCGGCGAGCGCGGCGCGCATCAGCCAGCCCTGCTGGCCGCCGATCGGCGCGATCTCGATCGAACCGAGCGCGGTGCCGGTCACGCCATGCGCGCCGCCGCCATAGAGCGGCTGCAACCCGCAGCCGGCGAGCGCGAGCGGCAGCAGGAGCGCGACGAAGCGCCTCATGCGACGAGATTGACCAGGCGATCGGGCACGACGATCACCTTGCGCGGCTCCCGGCCGTCGAGGAAGGCGAGGATCTTCTCGGACCCGCGCGCCATGGCCTCGAGCGCGTCACGGTCGGCGCCCTTTGGCGCGGTGAGCGTATCGCGCAGCTTGCCGTTGACCTGGATCGCGATCGTCACCTCGTCGTCGACCAGCAACGCGGGATCGACCGTGGGCCAGGCGGCGTCGGCGATCAGGCCGGCATGGCCGCGCGCGGCCCACGCCTCTTCGGCGAGATGCGGGATCATCGGCGCGACGAGCAGCAGCAGCGTGTCGGTCGCGGCGGTGCGTGCGGCAGACGCGGGTGCCTTCTCGATCGCGTTGGCGAGTTCGTAGAGCTTGGCGACCGCCTTGTTGAAGCCCAGCGCCTCGATATCCTCGGCGACGCCCGCGATCGTGCGGTGGACGCGACGATCGAGATCGGCATCGCCGCCGATCGCGGGCTCGCGATCGGTCGCCAGCCGCCAGACCCGCTGGACGAAGCGCCAAGCGCCTTCGATGCCCGCCTCGGACCATTCGAGATCGCGCTCGGGCGGGCTGTCGGAGAGCACGAACCAACGCGCGGCATCGGCGCCGTATTGCTCGATGATCGAGTCAGGATCGACGCCGTTCTTCTTTGTCTTGGACATTCGCTCGACACGGCCGACGGTCACCGAGCGGCCGTCCTTACGCGAAAAGACGCCATCGGGCCGACGCTCGACATCGTCCACCGCGAGCCAGATCGGCGCTCTTCCCTCCAACTCAGGCGGAAGGGAGTAGGTCTCATGCGTCACCATGCCCTGCGTGAACAGGCCGGCGAAGGGTTCGGCCACACCGAGCCTGCCAATGCGCTGGAGCGCGCGCGTCCAGAAGCGGGCGTAGAGCAAATGAAGGATCGCATGCTCGACCCCGCCGATATATTGCCCGACCGGCAGCCAGCGCGCGACCATTTCCGGGTCGAACGGCCGATCCTTCGGCTGGCTGGCGAAGCGGATGAAGTACCAGCTCGAGTCGGCGAAGGTGTCGAGCGTGTCGGTCTCGCGCGTCGCCGGAGCGCCGCAGACCGGGCAGGGGACGTGCTTCCAGGTCGGATGGCGTTCGAGCGGATTGCCCGGAATCTCGAAGCTGACGTCCTCGGGCAGCACGATCGGCAGCGTCTCGCGCGGTGCCGCGACCGGGCCGCACGCCGCGCAATGGATGATCGGGATCGGCGTGCCCCAGTAGCGCTGGCGCGAGACACCCCAATCGCGCAGCCGCCAGACCGTGGTCCCCGTGCCCCACCCTTGAGCCTCGGCACGCGCGATCACCGCGGCCTTGGCCTCGTCCACGGTCATGCCGTCGAGAAAGCCCGAATTCACCAGCGCGCCCGGCCCGGTATAGGCTTCGTCATGGATCGGCTCGGCCGCGTCGCCGACGACGCGGGGCACCGGCAGCGCGTATCTGCGCGCGAAATCGAGATCGCGCTGGTCGTGCGCGGGCACGCCCATCACCGCCCCGGTGCCATAGCCCATCAGCACGAAATTGGCGACGAACACGGGAAGTTCGATCGCGGGATCGAGCGGGTGGACCGCCGACAGGCCGGTGTCGAA
>CAZZZX010000225.1:0-2449 GCA_964658585.1 uncultured Novosphingobium sp. | reverse complement strand
CTAGTTCGGCGGTGGCCGTCCCGGTCCTGCGACACTCGTCGGCGAAGGCGGCGAGCGCCGGGTCGCGCCCGGCAAGCGCCAGGGCAAGCGGATGGTCGGCGGCGACCGCGACGAAGCTCGCGCCGAAGATCGTGTCGGGACGGGTGGAATAGACCTCGATCGACTCGATGCCATCGACCGCCGAATCCAGCCGGAAACCGAAGCGCAATCCCTTGGACCGCCCGATCCAGTTGGCCTGCATCAGCTTGACCTTGTCGGGCCAGTGCCCGAGCCCATCCAGCCCGTCGAGCAGGTCGTCCGCGAAGTCGGTGATCTTGAGGAACCACTGGCTGAGCTTGCGCCGCTCGACCGGCGCGCCCGAGCGCCAGCCCTTGCCGTCGATCACCTGTTCGTTGGCGAGCACGGTCATGTCGACCGGATCCCAGTTGACGTCGCTTTCCTTGCGATACGCCAGCCCGGCCTCGAACATGTCGAGGAACAACGCCTGCTCGTGCCCGTAATAATCGGGTTCGCAGGTGGCGAGTTCGCGGCTCCAGTCGAGTGCGAAGCCAAGCCGCTTGAGCTGCGCCTTCATCGCGGCGATGTTCTGGCGGGTCCAGTCGCCGGGATGGACGTGGCGTTCCATCGCGGCGTTCTCGGCGGGCATCCCGAACGCGTCCCACCCCATCGGATGGAGCACCTCGTGCCCGGTCATCCGGCGGAAGCGCGCGAGCACGTCGCCCATCGTATAGTTGCGGACATGCCCCATATGGATGCGCCCCGACGGATAGGGGAACATCTCGAGAACATAGCTCTTGGGCTTGGGGCTGTCGTCGTCGGCGCGGAAGGTCTGCGCCTCGTCCCATGCCCGCTGCCATCGCGCATCTGCGGCGAGCGGATTGAAGCGCTTCTCCATGGCGTGCGTGGGCGGGCTCAGCCCGACACGCCGCGGCGCAGATCGCGGGCGCGGCCGAGGATGATCTCCTCCAGCCGCTGCACGGTCTGCGCGGCCACGGGGGCGTCGACCCACTGGCCGCCCTGGCTGACCTGGCGCGAGGCGGCGACGCGCACCGCATCGGCACGCAGATCCTGGTCGAGAATGCTGACCGTCAGCTTCATCCGCTCGCCGGGCGCGGTCGGGTTGATGTACCAGTCGGTGACGATGACGCCGCCGTTCGAATCGACCTGCGCCAGCGGCATGAACGACACGGTATCGAGCGAGGCACGCCACAGATAGGCGTTGACGCCGATCTGCGTGACCCGCGACGGTGCGACCTTGGCTTCGGCCGCGGCCTTGGGGTGGCGATGCGCGCATCCGCCGAGCAGCAGCGCGGCGGCGGCGACGGGGAGGAGCGGTCGCAAGGTGCGGGCGGATGCGAGCATAAGGTCTCAGGCCTTCAAACGCGGATGCGGGATTTTCCGTGCATCCTATAGACGCTCGGCGGCGCCCCGCAAGGCGGTGCGGGCGATGCCGCCCACCGCGCTCGCGCGCCCGGCCGCGCGCCCGGCTGTGGGCGATCTGCAACAGCCCGGGCTATTCCGTATCGACGGAGGGGGCGGACCCATGACAGCGGCGTTATGGGCGTGATAGGCGCCGGTCGTAAGGGATGGTTGGACGCGAAATGAAGACGAGTCGCACGGGCATGGCTTTGTGGGGCGGGATGGCGGCGACGCTGTCCTGTATCGCCACCGTCGCGCCTGCGACCACGACCCGCGACCTGCACCGCAAGCATCTCGTCCGCACCGCACCGATGGCGCCGTCGATCGGCTCGTTCACGCCGGCTGCCGCCGATCCGCGGTTCGCGGCGAGCTTCGGCCGCGGCGGTCTCGGCGCCTCGTCCGGCTTCCGCTTCACCCCGTCGAGCACGCCGGGCGGCAGCCGCCGCGTCACGGTGGCGGTGCGCGCCAGCGCGGCGACGCCGAAAGAGGCGGCGCTCGCCGCGTCGGGCACGATCAATCCCTATGCTTATAATCTCGGCGTCGCGGTCGGCTGGAAGCGGTTCGCGATCACCAGCGATTACGCCAAGGTCGATCTCGGCCCGATCCCGGGCAGCCGCGAGAGCGCGGACGTCGCGCTCAGCTATGGCGGGACGCGGTGGAGCACGCGGCTCGCGCTCGCCGCCGATCGCGCGCTCGGCGACGTGCCGCGCACGCTCGGTCCGGATCGCAACGTCTCGCTCGATCTCGGCGGCTCCTATTCGATCAACAACCGCCTCGATGTGACCGGCGGCGTGCGCTACCGCATGGACCGGGTCGAGCAGATCACCGACGACCGCCGCGACAGCCAGGCCGTCTATATCGGCACCGCCTTCCGCTTCTGATCGCCGAACGCATCGATCGCCGCCCAGCGATCGATGCCGAGCGACCGCAGCCCCGCCGCCCGGCGCGCGGTCATCCCGCCCAGCGCGACCAGTCCGCGGCGCTCACCCGCGATCATCAGCCCGAGCCGCACCCGCCCGAGCGGCACCGC